>DATACM010000280.1:0-6281 GCA_036259055.1 Acidimicrobiales bacterium
CGTGGTGCCCGGCACCTGTCGGTATTGTGGCCGCGAGGTGGCCTCACGTGCGAAGGGCAGGTCCGACGTGCTGACGTTCGGGCGAGAGCGTGTTCGCACCGGACCATGGCGGGGGGACGGTCAGGTGGCCTACCTCGCTCCGGTCGCCGGCGCCCCAGCCCCCTCGCCCGGGTTCCTGCAGCGGTGCCTGGGCGAGCTGGCCGGCCGGGGCTTCACCACCGTCATCACCGCCGCCCTCGCCGCTCCCGAACGCCACCCGTTCTACGCCCTCGGGTTCAGCGACCAGGAGCACCTGCACCTCCTGATACATGACCTACGGGTGCTGCCCCCAGTGCCCCCAGTGCCCGACGCGCCCCTGCGCCGGGCCCGACGCGGCGACCGGGCCCCCGTGCTCGAGGTCGACTCGCTCACCTTCTCGCCGTTCTGGCGCCTCGACGAGCTCGGCCTGGAGCAGGCCATCACGGCCACGCCCGCCGCCCGGTTCCGGGTGGCGGTGGTCGACGGTGAGGTCGTCGGCTACGCCATCACCGGGCGGGCCGACGCCGACGGGTACGTGCAGCGCCTGGCGGTGCACCCCGGACACCAGCGAGCCGGGCTCGGCCGGGCCCTCGTCCTCGACGGGCTCCACTGGCTCGATCGCAAGGGAGCCCGGCGGGCGGTGGTGAACACCCAAGTGGGGAACGAGGGCGCCTACCGGCTCTACCTCCGCCTGGGGTTCCGCCCCCAGCCGTCCGACCTGGTGGTGCTGCAGCGGGAGCTCGGATGAGAGCGGCCCGCACAGCGTCGGCGCTGGTCGCCGGGCTGGCCGCCTTCGTCGCCGTGCTCTCCCCCGTCAGTGCCCAGCGGGCGGGCTCGGACAACGGGTCGATGACCCTGTCGTGGCAGTCGCCCTGGGTGGGTGCCGACGCCGACTTCATGATGCGCCTCCGGATCCAGCGGCCGAAGGGTCCATCGAACCTCGAGGTGGCAGCCACCGTGTACCCGGCGGTGGCCACCCGGTCGGAGTTCGCCGAGACCCTGCGGGACAGGACCACCAAGGCTCCCCTCCTGCCCGTCCAGGTGTTCCCCCTCGGCGAGCTGGAGGCCGACGGGGCGGGCGACGTCCCAGTCGCGCTCCACCTCCAGGACCGCCTCTCCCTCGGCCCGGCCGACGGGGTGTTCCCGGTGCGGGTCGAGCTCCGTGAGCGGGGCTCGGGGCGCACGTTGCACCGCTTCACGACCCACATCGTGCACCTGCCCAACCAGCACACCGGGGCGAGGCTCGGGCTGGCCCTCGTGCTCCCGGTGCACGCCGCTCCCAGCCTGCAGGCCGACGGCGGGCGACGGGCCCCGGCCGTCGACCAGGCGGCGGCGGTCAACGCCGCCCTCGACGCCGCGCGCGGCACCCCGGTCGCCCTCGCCCCTACGCCCGAGACGTTGGCACTGCTGGCCGCCGTCCCCGACGAACGGACGACGGCTGCGCTGCGGACGCTCCAGGAGCGAGCCGCCACCACCGAGGTCCTGAGCCAGACCTTCGTTCCCACCAACCTGCCCGGGCTGGTGGCGGTCGGCCTCGAGCGCGACGCCGTCACCCAGGTCACCTTGGGGGCGGCGGCCACGTCCGACGTCCTCCGCGTCCGTCCCGAGGGGCGACCGTGGTTGTCCGAGGGACCCCTCGACGAGCGAACGCTGGCCATGCTCGGCTCGCGGGGGGTGGACCGGCTGGTCCTGGTGGACGGCAACCTCGAGCCCATCGCCGGCCAGAACCGCACGGTCACCCAGCCATTCCAACTCCGGGACGGCTCCCGCCCCGTCCCGGCGGTCTCGGCCGATCCGGGGCTGGCCGCCCATTTCGACAACGCGCTGGCGCCGGCGCTGGCCGCCAGCCACCTGCTGGCCGACCTTGCCGTCATCTACCTCGACCAGCCCAGCGCCGACCGCCGGGGCGTCGCCGCGGTGGCACCGCGCTCGTGGCGCGCCGACCGCTCCTTCGTCGAGATGCTCATCGCCGGGTTGAACCAGCATCCCGTCCTCGACGCCATCTCCCTCGACGCCCTCTTCTCCTCGGTGGCGCCGCTGCGGGGGCCCGACGGGCGGCCCCTCGCCCGCCGCCTGGCCCGCCCGGGCAGCGACGGGCTCACCGAGGCGGGGTCGCAGCTGCGGACCGCCCGCCGCCGCGTCGACGCCCTGGGGTCGGTGCTGGGGACGACCAGCCCCGCCCACGCCCAGCTCGAGCAGCGGCTCCTCCTCGCCGAGTCGCGGGAGCTGCGCACGCCCCGCCAGCGCCAGCCCTACATCGACGCCGTCCTCGCGGGCATCGACGCCCAGCGGCGCGAGATCCGCATGCCCGAGAACCGCTCGATCACCCTCACCGACCGCAAGGGGGAGATCCCGGTCACCTTCCAGAACCGCACCGGGGTCCCCGCCCGCGTGGTGGTCAAGGTGCAGAGCGACAAGCTCGACTTCCCCCGCGGCACGAGCCACACCCTCGATCTCACCCGTCGCAACACCACCGAGCGCTTCACCGTCGTCTCACGCACGTCGGGCGCCTTCCCCCTCCGGATCACGCTGGAGTCACCGGACGGCAACCTGGTCATCGGCCAGACGCGTCTGACCGTCAGGTCGACGGCCGCCTCCAGCGTCAGCCTGATCGTGTCGCTGGGAGCCGCCCTCTTCCTCGCCGTATGGTGGGGCCGTCACGCGCTCCGGGGGCGGCGGGCACGCAAGCTCGTCCCTCAGTAGGCCTGGGCCTCCTGCCGACGAGGAAGACGCCATGACCAAAGCGCACAAGGGGGTGTAGCGGTGCCCGTCGCCGTCGTCACCGACAGCAGCTGCGACCTTCCCGCCGAGCTGGTCGCCCAGCACGGGATCGAAGTGGTGCCCCTCACCATCCGCTTCGGCAACGAGGAGCTGGTCGACCGCCAGGACCTCACCCCCGCCGAGTTCTGGGCCCGGTGCGCCTCCTCCCCCACGCTGCCCGAGACGGCCGCCCCCTCACCGGGCGCGTTCGAGCAGGCCTTCCGCCGGGCCGCCGAGCGCGGACCCGACGGGGTGGTGTGCGTGAACATCTCGGCCAAGCTCTCGGCCACCATCCAAGCCGCCCAGGCGGCGGCGCGCACCGTCGAGGACGAGGTGCCGGTGCGGGTCGTCGACTCCCGCTCGGTCACCATGGGCCTCGGCATGATCGTGCTGGGGACCGCCCGGGCCGGCGCCGACCGCGCCTCGGTCGACGAGGTGGCGGCGGCGGCCGAGGAGCTGGCCGGCCGGACCCGCGTCTACGGCACCCTCGACACCCTCGAGAACCTCAAGAAGGGCGGCCGCATCGGCGGCGCCCAGGCGTTCCTGGGGTCGCTGCTCTCGGTCAAGCCCTCCATCGACGTACGCGACGGCGCGGTGGAGCCCGGCCCCAAGCTGCGCACCCGGGCCAAGGGCCTGGCCTGGTTGGCCGAGCGGGTCGCCGCCGACAAGCCCGCCGGCGAGGTGGCCATCGTGCACGGCGACGCCCCCGACGTCGACCAGCTCACCGGATTGCTCGCCGAGCACGTGCCGCCCGAGCGCATCCTCGTCGCCGATCTGGGCCCGGTGGTCGGCACCCACGCCGGCCCCCGCACGATCGGCGTCGCCTACCAGGTCGGGTAGACGGAGACCCACCCGACCGCCGGCGGCCGCCGGGCAAAGAACACGGCGCAGGGCGATGCGGCTTCGCCGAGGGCGCTGAGGCGCCGCGGACTCCGCGCGGTACGGTTGCCGAAATGCCCGAGGTGCCCCGCCATGTCGACGCCGAGGGCGTCCTGGGCGGGCGGTACCGGCTGGTGCGGCGTATCGCGCGCGGCGGGATGGCCGAGGTCTGGGAAGCCCAGGACGAGGTCCTCGGGCGGCGCGTGGCGGCCAAGGTGCTCTACCGGCACCTGGCGACCGACGGCTCCTTCCTCGAACGCTTCCGGCGGGAGGCGATCGCCGCCGCCCGCCTCGCCCATCCCAACGTGGTGGCCACCTACGACACCGGCGTCGACACCGACGTCGCGTGGATCGTCATGGAGCTGGTCGAGGGCCGAACGCTGCGCGATGAGCTGGCCCAGCGGGGCGCCCTGAGCCCGGCGCGCGCCGTGCACGTCGCCTCCCAGGTCGCCGACGCCCTCGACTACGCCCACCACGCCGGCGTCATCCACCGGGACGTCAAGCCCGGCAACATCCTGCTCACCGACGACGACCGGGTGAAGGTCGCCGACTTCGGCATCGCCAAGGCCGCCATCGAGGCGGCCGAGGACGCATCGGGGGCCGGCGGCGCCGGAGACCTCACCCGCAGCGGCGACATCGTCGGCACGGCCAAGTACCTCTCGCCCGAGCAGGTGAACGGCGACGCCGTAGACGGGCGCTCCGACGTCTACGCCCTCGGGGTCGTCCTGTACGAGATGCTGTGCGGGCGGCCCCCGTTCAGCGGGGAGACCGAGGTGGCCCTGGCCATGCAGCACCTCCAAGCCGTCCCCACCCCTCCCCGCCAGATGCGGGCGGGCATCCCCCGCTCGCTCGAGGCGGTGGTGCTGCGGGCTATGGCGAAGTCGCCCGACCAGCGCTTCCCGACCGCCGGCCAGCTCCACACCGCCCTCCTGTCGGTGGACCTGCGCCCCGACGACGCCGCCCCCGTCGTCGTACGCGAGGACACCCCTCCACGGGGCACGCCGCCCACGTTCGCCCAGAGCGAGCGCTCGTGGATGGTGCCCACGTTGGTGATCGTCGTCCTGGCCGTCACCCTGGGGGTGGTGGGCGTGCTGTTCGCCCGCTCCGACACCGGCCAACGACTGCTCGACGATCGCCAGCCCGAGCCCGACGCGGGAGGGCGGGCGCTGGCCGTCACCCATTCGGCGTTCGACCCACAGGGTGACGGCCACGAGCACGACAGCGACCTCCCCCGGCTCAGCGACGGCGACGTGGCCAGCATGTGGGAGACGGAGCGCTACAGCAGCCGCCAGTTCGGTGGTCTCAAGAGCGGGGTCGGGGTGATCCTGCAGCTCCAGGGCAGCCAGCGGCTGGGGCAGCTCGAGGTCAGCTCGCCCAGCCGGGGATGGAGCGCCCAGGTCTACGTCGCCGACGGGCCCAAGCGCGCCGTTCCCCCCGACGAGTGGGGCGAGGTCGCCGCGTCGCGCACGGGCATCGACGGCGACGCCCGCTTCGACCTCAACGGCCGCCAGGGCGCGGCCGTGCTGATGTGGATCACCGACTTGGGCGACGCCAACGCGGTGTCCGTGGGCGAGGTCCGCCTGGTCGCGTAGATGAGCGCCGGGCCGGTGGACCAGCGGAGCGACGACCAGCTGGTGGCGGCCGCCCGGGAGGGCGACCGGGCAGCCGCCGACGCCCTCCTGCGCCGTCACTACCCCCGCCTGCGGGCGCTGTGCGGGCGGCTCACGGGTGACCCCTCCGATGCCGACGACGCGTGCCAGGAGGCGCTCGTGGCCCTGGTGCGGGGGCTGCCCCGCTTCGACGGCCGATCGTCCTTCGCCACCTGGGCCTACCGGGTCACCACCAACACCTGCCTCGACGAGCTGCGCCGGCGGCGCCGTCGCCCTCTCCTCGGGCCCGGCGACGACGAATCCAAGGCGTCGACCGACGGCGGGCCGGGGCCGTCGGGGCCCGACGTGGCCGACCGGGTGGCGGCGCGCCTCGACGTGGACGCCGCCCTCGCCCGGCTCCCTCCGGACTTCCGTGCGGCGGTGGTCCTGCGCGACCTCTGCCAGTTGTCCTACGACGAGATCGCCCGAGTCCTCGACGTGCCCGCAGGGACGGTCCGCTCCCGCATCGCCCGCGGTCGGGCCACCCTCCTGCCCCTCGTCACCGGGAACCCGGCCACCGGAGCGGAGCGTCGAACCCCGTGAGCATGACGCCGCACCCCAGCTTCGAGGACCTGAGCGCCTACCACGACGGTGAGGCCCCGGAATGGGCCCCTCACGTGTCCGCCTGCCCCGAGTGCCGGGCCCGGGTCGACCAGCTGGCCGCTCTCACCGCCGCCGTCGCCCGTCCCCTCGAGGAGGCGACGGCGGCCGAGGCGGCGGTAGGCGACGCGGTGGCGGGTGCCCTGGCCGCGGTCGACGACGAGGACCCGGCCGCGGCAGCGGCGACCGCCGGCGCCGCGCCGCCGACCCTCAACCGCCGGGTGGCCCCGCCGGCGCCTGGCCATCCCGGGCGGACGCGGTGGCTGAAATGGGTGACGGCGGCGTCGGCGGCGGCCGTGCTCCTCCTCGTCGTCGACCGCGGCCAGGGCACCCGCCACCGCGTCGCCTACCGCCGCCTCGGCCCCCACCGCCACC
>DATACM010000281.1:0-2893 GCA_036259055.1 Acidimicrobiales bacterium
CGAGGACGAGGTCGTCGAGCAGGTCCGTACGACCGTCGTCCACGAGGTCGCCCACCACTTCGGCATCGACGACCACCGCCTGGCCGAGCTGGGCTGGGACTGAAAGGCGGCTTCTGGCCCGCTCAGAGCGCGGATTCGGGCACTTTTCCTGACCCAATGCCGGTGGCCGTGGCGCGGGCGGCGGCGGCGGCCAGGTCGGCGGTGCGCTCCAGCTCGTCCTTGGTGTGGGCGAGGCTCGGAAAGAGGGCCTCGAACGGACTGGGGGGCAGGGCCACGCCGCGGGCCAGCATCTCGGCGAAGAACCGGGCGTAGAGCCGGGCGTCGGCGGCCTGGGCCGACTCGTAGTCGGTGGGCGCCTCCTCGGCGAAGAACAGCCCCATCAGAGGCCCGACGACTGGGACGGCGACGGGCAGGCCCGCCTCGGCGACGACGTCGGTCAGCCAGGTGCCCAGCTGGGCGGCGCGGCCTGCCAGCTGGGTGTAGGCGCCCTCGTCGAGCGCCTGGAGCACGGCCAGGCCGGCGGCGGTGGCCAGCGGGTTCCCGGCGAGCGTCCCCGCCTGGTACACGGGCCCCTCGGGCGCCAGCACCGACATCACGTCGGCTCGGCCACCGAAGGCGGCGAGGGGCAGGCCGCCCCCGATCACCTTGCCGAAGCACGAGAGGTCGGGCGTCACCCCGTAGGCGACCTGGGCCCCGCCGGGGCCGAGGCGGAAGCCGGTGATGACCTCGTCGAAGACCAGCAAGGCGCCGGCGCGGTCGCAGGCGTCCCGCAGCCCCTCGAGGAACCCCGGCGCGGGGGGCACCAGGCCCATGTTGGCGGCCACCGGCTCGACCAGCACGGCGGCCACGTCGTCGCCCACCTCGGGCACCCGGTTGTAGGGGACGACGAGCGTGTCCGCCACCGCCGCCCGGGGCACGCCGGCCGACCCGGGCAGGCCCAGGGTGGCCAGCCCGCTGCCGCCGGCTGCCAGGAGGGTGTCGGCGTGGCCGTGGTAGCAGCCCGAGAACACGACGATGCGGTCGCGCCCGGTGAAGCCCCGGGCGACCCGCACCGCGCTCATCGTCGCCTCGGTGCCGCTCGACACCAGCCGTACCCGCTGGCACGAAGGCACCCGGTCCCGGATGGCCTCGGCCAGCAGCACCTCCCCCTCGGTGGGCGCCCCGAACGACGTGCCCTGGGCTGCCGCCCCTTGGACGGCCTCGACCACCGCGGGGTGGGCGTGGCCCAGGATGGAGGCCCCCCACGACTGCACGTAGTCGGTGTAGCGCCGGCCCTCGGCGTCCCAGACGTAGGCGCCCTGGGCACGGGTCACGAAGTACGGCGTGCCCCCGACCTTGCCGAAGGCCCGGACCGGGGAGTCGACCCCGCCGGGCAGCACCTCACACGCCCGGGCGAACAGCGCCTCGTTCCCGCCGGTGGTCACCGGGAGTCGTCGAGGCCCGCCTCGGCCAGCTCCCGGGCGAAGTAGGTGAGGATCACGTCGGCCCCCGCCCGCTTGACCGCGGTGAGGTGCTCACGGGCCACCGCGGCGCCGTCGATCCAGCCCCGCTCGGCGGCGGCCTTGACCATCGAGTACTCGCCCGACACGTGATAGGCGGCGACGGGAACTTCGACGCGGCCACGGACGGCGGCGATCACGTCCAGGTAGGCCAGGGCCGGCTTCACCATGACCATGTCCGCCCCCTCGGCCACGTCGAGGGCCACCTCGGCGAGGGCCTCCCGGCGGTTGCGCCAGTCCTGCTGGTAGGCCCGCCGGTCGCCACCACCTCCTCTTATGGTGACGTCCACCGCGTCGCGGAACGGCCCGTACAGCGCCGACGCGTACTTGGCGGCGTAGGCGAGGATGGCGACCTCGGCGTAGCCGGCGCCGTCCAGGGCGGTGCGGATGGCGGCGACCTGGCCGTCCATCATCCCCGAGGGGGCGACCACGTCGGCGCCCGCCGCCGCCTGCGCAACGGCCACCCGGCCGTAGCGCTCCAGGGTGGCGTCGTTGTCGACCGCGCCGTCGGGGCGGAGCACCCCGCAGTGGCCGTGGTCGGTGTACTCGTCGAGGCACAGGTCGGCGACGAGCACCAAGCCGTCGCCCACCTCGTCGCGCAGGTCGCGGAGCGCCACCTGGACGATCCCGTCGGGGTCCCACGCCCCCGACCCCTCGTCGTCCTTGGCGGCCGCGGCGGGCACGCCGAACAGCACCACGGCGGGGACGCCCAGGTCGAGCAACGCCCGGGCCTCCTTCCGCAACGACTCGCGGGTGTGCTGGACGACGCCGGGCATCGATGGCACCGGCGCTGGGTCACGGATCCCCTCGCGCACGAAGAGGGGGGCGATCAGGTCGGAGACCGAGAGCCTGGTCTCGGCGACCAGCCGCCGGATGGCGGGCGTGCGCCGCAGGCGCCGCATGCGCCGGGCGGGGAAGCTCATCGTTCCTGCAGCCTACGACCGCTCGGCGCCGCCCCGGCCGGAGAACCAGGAGGCGATGGCGGCGGCGAGCCCGTCGACCGACTGCTCCTCGGCCACCACGGTGACGTCCAGGCCCCGGCGCCGGGCGGTGGCCGCCGTCACGGGCCCGATGCAGGCGACCACGGGGGGCACGCCGCCGCTGCCCACTGCGTCGACGTAGTTGTCCACGGTGGACGAGGAGGTGAAGGCCACGGCGTCGGCCTTGGCGGCGGCAGCCGCCACCTCCGCCGGCGGGACGGCGGGCAGGGTGCGGTAGGCCTCGACCACGTCGACCGACCAGCCCTTGGCGGTCAGGCCGGAGGCGAGGACGTCGTCGGCGAGGGCGGCCTGGGGAAGCAGCACCCGGCCGCGGCCAGGCGGGAACGCCTCGGCCAGCGCGGCCGCCAGCGAGCGCCGGGGGACCAGGTCGGCCACCACCCCCCGGGCGGAGAG
>DATACM010000282.1:0-6653 GCA_036259055.1 Acidimicrobiales bacterium
ACCGCCGGGCCGTTCCCGGTAGCGGGCGCGCCAACGGCCGTTCGGGCGCTCGTCGATGCTGGCCATCCGCTCTCTCCGTTCCAAGGGAGACACGTAGGGTTGGCCGCAACCAGCGTGAGCCGGCCACCGAGGCTCAGCACCCACCAGGCTACCGGCGAGGTACGACGGCCTCCGGATCACGGACCCGACCGGCGATCCAGGCTTTGACGTCGACGGCCCGATACCGGACGCGCCGCCCCACGCGCAGGTACGGAGGACCCTTCCCCGGACGCCCGCCAGTTGGCCAGCGTCGCGACCGGAACGACGAGCAGCGCGGCGACGTCATCGGCGTGCAACAGGTTCATCACCCCAACAAGGCCGCGCACGGCGACGAAATCCCGCGGCCACCCTCCGTCACATCGGAACGGCAGGACCTTCGGACAGACCCTTGCAGGTTCCCCTGCGGGAAACCTGCGGGACGTCCGCGGCCACTCTCCGTCCGCGGGACGCGAGCGGGAACAGAGCAGCAGTCCTCAATCAGTCCTCAGCAGGACGAGACCGGGCGGGAAGAGACGGGAAACGCTGGGGATCTGTCGGGACCCGAAAGTCCTGCTCAGCGGCCTGGACGGCGTCCTCACGAGATTGTGACGGTGAGCCGGCCTGTAGGCGGGGTTCTGTCCGCCGCCGGAGCGGCGGGGTGGCCATCCATCTACGCGGCCTACCCGGGGATGGTGCCTCCGGAGAGGCACCGGGCGGGCCACCCGATCCCCTGTTCGGCCTTGCTCCGGGTGGGGTTTACCGAGCCGCCCGGGTCGCCCCGGGCGCTGGTGCGCTCTTGCCGCACCGTTTCACCCTTGCCTGTGCCGGGCGGGCAGCCCGGCCATCGGCGGTCTGTTTTCTGTGGCAC
Organism: Acidimicrobiales bacterium; assembly: GCA_036259055.1. Lineage (GTDB taxonomy): Bacteria > Actinomycetota > Acidimicrobiia > Acidimicrobiales > AC-14 > DASZJY01. Next base: position 887 of record DATACM010000282.1, read on the forward strand.
TTTCCTGCGGGTCGCCCCGACTGGCCGCTAGCCAGCACCCTGCCCTGTGGAGCCCCGACCTTCCTCAGCCGACGGCCCTGACGGACCACCGGCCGCGGCCACCCGGCCGACTCACCGTCACCTCCATTGTCCCACAGGGCAGCGGCTGACGAACCGGCGGTGGTTCTGTGGCCTCCAGCGCAAGAATCCACCGCCGGTTCGTTTCAGCGCCGCTCCGCATCCGCCTCGGCCAGCGCCGCGCCGAGGAAGCGGTACACCCACTGTTCGGCCATGGGCCGGCTGTCGCAGAACACGATGGGCACCGAGGGGTACCGCACCTGCACCCGGGCGAGGAGGTCGGGAAGGAAGCCCTCCTTGACCCGGCCCACCCGGTACACCTGCGGGTACCGGTCCTCGACGACGATGGCGGCGCGCCAGAGGCTGGCGAGGTCGGAGAGCAGATAGCTGATGCTGCCGTCGACCAGGACGTGGGCCAGGTCGGCCAGCGACTTGCGCTCGACCGCCGCCAGCACCACCCCGTCTCGCTCGACGGCGTAGTCGCCTGCCGGCAACGCCCGGCGCTCCAGCTCCACCTGCTGGTTGGCGAAGCGGTAGGCGTAGCGCTCGCGCGTGTCGACGACGATGCGGAGTACGGGCCAGCCAGACGCCCGCCGGCTCGGCACCCGCAGCCCGGGGCGGGCCTGGCGGTTGGTCTTCGCCGTCTGCCAGAAGATGGCCTCCCGGCCGTTGCGCAGGCGGGTGAACACCAGCTGAGACCGGTTCTCGCGAGGGCGGGCCAGCACCAGGTCGATGGCCGGGCCCCGGCGGACGCACGATCGCACCGCCACCTCGTCGACCACCTCGACGTCCTCCGGCCAGCCTTGAGCCCGGTGGCAGTAGACCTTGGCCGTGCGGGGCCAGGTGTCGTGCGCCTTGAGGACGAGGGGCTCCCCGCCCTCCGCCAGCGGCAGGGAGATCAGGTAGGGCAGGCTCGAATCGGGCTCGGGGTTGCGGGCCACCAAGAACGTGTAGCTCGCGGCCACGCATCCAGTGTGCCCCGCCGGCGGACCGGGGGCGCGGCTATGCGAACTCGATGGCGGTCAGCTCCGGGACCCACCCGCGGGCCCGCTGGCACGCCTCCTGCCAGCGCTCGCGCGCCGCACCGGTCCGGGGACGGGGCTCGAGCACCTGCGAAGGGGACCAGGTGGCGGCCACCTCCTCCTCGTCGGCCCACGTCCCCACCGCCAGGCCGGCGAGGAACGCCGCCCCGAGGGTCGTCGCCTCCATGACCGGCGACACCTCGACCGGGCGCTGGGCGGCGTCGGCCAGCGCCTGCAGGAACACCGGGTTGGCGGTCATCCCCCCGTCGACGCGGAGCGACCCGATGGTGACGTCCCCGTCGGCCTCCACCGCCTCGAGCAGGTCGACCCCCCGATGGGCGACCCCCTCCAGCACCGCCCGCACCACTTGGGGGCGCCCCGAGCCCCGGGTGAGCCCGAGCAGCGTCCCCCGGGCACCGAAGTCCCACACCGGCGCCCCGAGGCCCAGCAGAGCCGGCACGAACCACACGCCGTCGGCGCTGTCGCATGCGGCCGCCACCTCGGCCGACTCGGCGGCGCTCGACAAGAGGCCCAAGTCGTCGCGCAGCCACTCGACCGACTGACCGGCCGTGAGCATGACCGCCTCGAGCCCCCACGTGATCCGGCCGCCTCGGCGCCACCCGACGATCGGGAAGGTCCCGTGCGGCCCCCGCCGGGGGAAGGCGGGGCGCTCGGGGCCCACGCAGACGTCCAGCATCCCTCCCGTCCCGAAGGTGACCTTGGCCAGGCCCGGCCGGGTGCAGCCCTGGCCGATGAGCGACGCCTGCTGGTCACCGGCGATGCCCGCGATCGGAGGGGAGCCCGGCAGGGCTCGGGCCTCGGCCACCACGCCCGCCGAGTCGACGAGCTCGGGCAAGGCCGTCTCCGGTATGCGCAGCGCCTCCCGCGGCGGCCCGGCCCATCCTGACCCGTCGAGCTCCAGGAGCCCCGTGAGCCCGGCGTTGGAGAGGTCGGTGACGTGGGCGGTCCCTTCCGACAGCGTCCAGGCCACCCAGCTGTCGACCGTCCCGAAGCACAGGTCGCGGGTACGGTCGGGATCGGCCATGTCCAGCAGGAAGGCGGCCTTGGTGGCCGACTCGTTGGGCGCCACGGCGATCCCGCGCTCCTTGAGGGAGAGGCACATGGCCGCCGTGCGCAGGTCCTGCCAGCCCACGCCCGGGCCCACCGGAGCTCCGCTCTGGCGGTCCCAGACGACCGTCGACGCCCGTTGGGTCGCGATGCCCACCGCCTCGACCGACCCGCCGCCGGCCAGCGCGTCTCGGGCGGTGCCCAGCACGGCGTCGGCCATGGCGACCGGGTCGAACTCCACGAACCCGGGCGCAGGCGTGCTCGGGAGCACCGGTCGGTGGTGGACGGTGGCGATGCGGGCGCCACGGTCGACGACCGCCGCCCGAACGCCGCTGGTGCCGACGTCGATGACCAGGATGCTCACGACCCTCCCCGCCGTGGCGTCGCCGTCCGCCCCCCGGCGCCTTCGCGTGGCCGCCCACCGATGATCCCGCCGACGATCCCGCACGTGGCGGCCATGAAGGCGTTGAAGAGCAGGGGCACGGGGTCGGCCGAGTCCCCCCGCGCCAACCGGATGACGGACGCGACCAGCGCGATGGCCGCATAGGCGGCCAGGGCGGCGCAGGCACCGTTGGCGAAAGGCGCGTCCGGGCGGCGTCTTCCCGCCCAGAGGCCGCCGAGGAGGAACCCCGCCATGACCAGGCCCCAGAGCACCAGCACGATGTTCGACTCCACATCGGGGTCGAGGACCGCCCCGGCGACCACGGTGGGGACGGCCACCGCCAGGGCCACGACGGCCCCTTCGAGAACGGCCCGGCCGTCGAGCAACGCCACTGTCCGCCTCACCGGTCGGCGAGAAGGCGCTCGTAGGGAGCGCGCAGCCCGTCCCGCATCAGCGGGACGAGCCGGCGACGGTTCCTCACCATCATCGCCACGGCGAGCACCAGGTAGACGACCGAGACCGCCACCAGCTCGGCGCCGTGGAGCGACGCGGGGAGGACGGCGCCCAGCACGAACTGGGCCCAGAAGAGCCCGAAGAGGGCCCATGCCTCCCGTACGGACATGCTGAGGTTGGCGAGGATCGCCAGGGCGAACACGGACTGCGCGGCGGTGAGCAGGAGCTCCTCCCGCTGGCGGGAGAGGATGGGCAGGCCGTGGAGGCCCCCGGAGGCGATGGCGAACACCACCGGCAGCGTCCCGACGAGGAGCGTCCACTGGTTGACCTTCGACGACACGAGGGTGCCGAGCCCGTTGTCGGTGTTGAGGCGCCAGGCGTAGAGGCCGGCCACCAGCAGCTCGGGCGTCTCGGAGGCGAGGGGGGCGAGCCACTGCACGAGGAGGAACTCGCTGATCCCCACGTCCGCTCCCGTCTCCACCAGCGCCTCGGCGAAGGGCTCGGCGCAGAGGAGGATGATCGCCCCGGCCCCGAGGAACATGACGGCGACCGTCGCTCGGCGCGGGCCCTGCGGCAGCCCCCCGATCGTCTCCGCCGGCCCGATCAGGTGGGGCTCCTCGGCCGGTGCCCGGGAGATGCGCACCGTGTAGGCCATGAAGATCGCCACCAGCACGGCCGCGTCGACGAGGGTGACGGTCCGCTTCAGGGGCAGGCTGAGGGAGTAGAGCGAGGCGACCGCGAGGAACGCGAGCTCGACGCTGCGGCTGCGGTCGAGCTCGATCCGGCGGTCGGACATGCCCTTGGCCCGCCAGCGCGTCCAGGCCACGAACACCACCATCGACCATCCGACGCCGATGAGCAGCCGGTTGGCGCCGGTCATGTTGGCCAGCGCCAGCGAGCACGGTGACTCGCCGGTCGCCCCCGGTTGCTGGCACGAGGCGCCGAACTCCTCGAAGGCGTTGCCTCCCTTCCAGGCGAAGATGAGGTCGACGGCGTACTCCGGGAGCACGGCGATGAAGGCGAGGACGGCGATGGCCGCGCCGGCGGAGATGTCCAGCTGGGCGACCTCGGCCGCCCATGCCAGGAGGAAAGCGGCCCCGACGATGGCCAGGCCGAAGACCAGCGCCTCCACCGGGTGGGGGAGGTGGGGCGAGGTCACCCGCAGCAGCAACCCGGGCACGAGCACGGCCACCGCCGCCCCGATGGGCACATTCCGGCGGCGAGGCGAGCGGCGGTCGACGTCGTCGCCGGAGCGGGGACTCACAGGCGAATCCTAGGGGGGAGGCCCCGGCAGCACGCCGGCGCCGGCCCATGTCTGGACTTTCGCAACCTTCCCGTTCCATAATCGTGGCGACCTGCACGGCCCGGCCGGGCCCTGACGAGGCGCCAAGCGCCCCCGGGGCGGTTTGGGACACGAGCGATCGAGGAAGTGAATCCCTGTGATGGACATGTCCTGGCGTCAGCGCGGCGCGTGCCGGGGGCTGGACCCCCAGATCTTCTACCCTGCCTCCGACGAGGACGCCGGTGAAGCGAAGGCCATCTGCGAGACCTGCCCGGTGCAGGAGCCGTGCCTCGAGTGGGCCCTGCGGAACCGGGAGACCGAGGGCATCTGGGGTGGTGCCACCGAGCGGGAACGGCGCCGGATCGTCCGTCAGCGCCGCAAGACCGCCGCTGCCTGAGCGTCGCCGTCCCGGCTGAGCCGGTGCCGCCCGGCGTCGGCTGCCTCGACGCCTCCCTGAGGTGCGGGAGTACCGTTCCCCATCGTGGCCTTGCCTTCTGACGCCCGCCCGGCGCCCCCGACGCCAGCGGCGGCCGGAGGGGTCGGTGCCGAAGAGGCCCCCGCGCCACCGTCGCTCGCCGACCTGGGGGGATGGGCGGCTGTGCTGGGCATCCTCACGGCGGGGAGGGACCTGACCGCCGCCCAGGCGGGAGCGGCGCTGGCCGACGTGCTCCAGGGGTCGGCCACCTCCGCCCAGATCGCCGGGTTCTGCGTGGCCCTGCGGATGAAGGGCGAGACGGTCGAGGAGATGACGGGGCTGTTGCGGACGATGCTGGCCTATGCCGAGCCGGTGAACCTGCCGGCGGGCCGGGACGCGGTCGACACGTGCGGCACCGGCGGCGACTGCAGCCACTCGATCAACGTCTCCACCGTCGCCGCCTTCGTGGTGGCGGGGGCGGGCGCTCGGGTGTGCAAGCACGGCAACCGGGCAGCCTCGTCGGCGTGCGGGTCGGCCGACGTGCTCGCCGCCCTGGGGGTGGCGGTCGACCTCGGGCCCGAAGGCGTCGCCGCCTGCGTCGAGCAGGCGGGCATGGGGTTCTGCTTCGCCCCCCGCTTCCACGCCGCCCTCCGCCACGCCGGCCCCACTCGGCGCGAGCTCGGAGTGGCGACCGTCTTCAACTTCCTCGGGCCCCTGGCCAACCCCGCCCGGGTGCGGCGCCAGGTGCTCGGGGTCAGCGACCCGGCGATGGCAGAGAGAGTCGTCGGAGTCCTCGCCGCCAGCGGTGCCGAGCGGGCCCTCGTCGTCTACGGCCACGACGGGCTCGACGAGCTCACCACCACGACCACCTCCACCGTCCACGAGCTGCGCGACGGCTCGGTGAGCACCTACACGGTCGACCCCACCCAGCTCGGCATCCCGCTGGCCGCCCCGGCGGCGCTGCGCGGAGGGGACGCCATGGCCAACGCCGCCTTCGCTCGGGAGGTCCTGGCCGGTCGCCCGGGCCCGCACCGCGACGTCGTCCTCCTCAACGCCGCCGCCGGCATCGTCGCCGCCGGGCTGGCCGA
>DATACM010000283.1:0-2396 GCA_036259055.1 Acidimicrobiales bacterium
GACGGCGCCGGCGAGGGACGGTTGGAGCGACTTACCCTCCGTGACGACGCCTCGGGCGCCACGACGACGGGGCCCGCCGACGCGCTCTTCGTGCTTATCGGCGCCCGGCCGCATACGGAGTGGCTGCCGCCGGAGATCGCCCGAGACGACTACGGTTTCGTCCTCACCGGGATCGATTTCGACCAAGGAGTCGACTCCGCGCGATGGCCGCTGGTTCGCCCGCCGTTCATGTTGGAGACGACCGTTCCAGGCGTGTTCGCCGTCGGTGACGTCCGCTCGCGATCGGTCAAGCGCGTGGCGTCGGCTGTTGGTGAGGGTTCGGTCGTCATCCAGCAGGTGCACCGCTATCTCTCGAACGAGCCATAGCGCCGCGCGAATCAATGGCCGGGCCCCGTCTAGTCCGCTAGAGCCCCGAGAGCTGGCCCCTGCGGGCCCACGGGGGAGACCGCCACACGCCTCCCGGTCGCTCCCTCGCCACTTCTCGCTGTCCCTGAAGCGACGCGCTTCTCGCCGTCAGCTACCGCCCGCCGCGTGGGCGGTGGCGCCGAGGAGGGGCTTCGCCAGCTCGGGGCGGCACACGACGATGTCCGGGAGCAGCGGGTCGGGCTGGTTGTAGGCGAGCGGCGACCCGTCGATCCGTGACGCGTGGAACCCGTGCCGCCGGGCCACCGCCACGGGCGCGGCGCTGTCCCACTCGTACTGCCCGCCGGCGTGGACGTAGGCGTCGGCCTGGCCGAGGACGACGGCCATGACCTTGGCCCCCGCCGACCCGAGAGCCACCACGTCCAGCTCGAGGGCTCGGCCGACGTCGGCGGCGAAGTCCGGCGGACGGCTGCGGCTCACGACCAGCCGCCCCGTCGGCGGAGGCAGGTCGGCAGGCTGCGCAGGCGCCGCCGCCCCGGTGGCCCAGACGACCTTTGTGCGATCGACCGGCTCATAGGCGGGTCGATCGAACAAGAGTCGGAGGAGGTCCGCCGCTTCCGGCAACGCCACCGCGCCGGCCACCAGGTCGCCGTGGGCCCAGAGCGCCACGTGCACCGCCCAGTCGGGCCGGGTCTCGCCGTATTCGCGGGTGCCGTCGAGGGGGTCGACGATCCACACCCGCTCGCTGGACAGCCGCCGGGGGTCGTCCTTCCCCTCCTCCGAGAGGACCGGATCGTCCGGCCGAGCTTCCGCCAGCAGCGACGTGATGTGGGCGTGGGATCGCCGGTCCCCCTCCGCCCCCAGCCGCTCCGGGTCAGCGCCGGCAAGGGACCGGCGGAGCTCGAGGAGCATCTCACCGGCCCGCGTGGCGATCGCCGCCGCGACGGCGTGGTCGTCGTTCAGTCGGCCGGACCGAGGATGAGGCCCGCCCCGGCGGTGACGTTGGTCGCCTCGTCGACGAGGATGAAGCTGCCGGTGAGCCGGTTCCGGCGGTAGTCGTCGAACATGAGCGGGACTGTTGTCCGCAAGGTGATCCGCCCGATCTCGTTGAGGGTGAGGCCGGAGGCCACCTCGTCCCGGTGCAGGGTGTTGACGTCGAGGCGGTAGCGCAGCTCCCGCACCACGGCGCGGCCCCAGCGGGTGGTGTGCTTGATGGCGAAGCGCCGCCCCGCGGCCAGCGGTTGGTCGACGAGCCAGCACACCATGGCCTCGAGGTCCTGGCCGGTGTGGGGGTGGTTGTGCGGGCGGCAGAGCATGTCGCCCCGGGAGACGTCGACGTCGTCCTCCAGCCTGATCGTCACCGACATCGGCGGGAAGGCCTCGTCCACCGGGCCGTCGAAGGTGTCGATGGCGGCGATCCGCGTCGTCAGCCCCGAGGGGAGCACCACCACCTCGTCGCCTGGGCGGAAGATGCCGCCGAACACCTGACCGGCGTACCCCCGGTAGTCGTGGTGCTCGTGGGAGAGGGGTCGGATCACGTGCTGGACGGGGAAGCGGGCGTCGATCAGGTTGCGGTCGGAGGCGATGTGGATCTCTTCGAGGTGGGTGAGGAGGGGGAGCCCCCGGAACCACGGCATGTTCTCCGAGCGCTCGACCACGTTGTCGCCGTGCAGCGCCGACATAGGGACGAAGGTGAGGTCGGGGACCTCGAGGCGGGTGGCGAAGGTGCGGAACTCGTCCCTGATGTGCTCGTAGACCGCCTCGTCCCAGTCGACCAGGTCCATCTTGTTGATGCAGGCGACCATGTGGGGCACCCGCATGAGAGTGGCGATGAAGGCGTGGCGGCGGGACTGCTCGAGCATGCCCTTGCGGGCGTCGACGAGGACGACGGCGAGGTCGGCGGTGGACACGCCGGTGACCATGTTGCGGGTGTACTGCACGTGGCCCGGGGTGTCGGCGATGATGAACTTGCGGCGGGTGGTGGCGAAGTACCGATAGGCCACGTCGATGGTGATGCCCTGCTCCCGCTCGGC
>DATACM010000284.1:0-4834 GCA_036259055.1 Acidimicrobiales bacterium
CACCGCCCGGCCAGCTCGCTCCGCTCACGATCCAGGCGCGGGCTCAGAGCGACTGCCGGCTTCTGCTCTCGGCGTCCTCGCCCTGAGGGCGGCCGCCACCGCACCCACCACCACCGCCAGCCACCCCTCCGGGTCGACGCCGCCGAGGTCGTGGTGCTCGGCGATCCACGCCGCCCACACCAGCCCCACGACGGTCAGCATGGCGCTGGCGGCGGCCGGGCCCCGGCCGCGGGCTCCACCGGCGCCGACCACCGCCTCGGCCACGAACAGGCCGAAGAGCACACCCGCCCCCAGCACCACCAGTCCCGAGAACGGGTACTCGCCGAGGATGACCGCGCCGAGGGCGGCCACGACGGCGCCGGCGGCGACGCCGAGGACTGGTCGGGGCCACACCGTCGGGAGGGTACGTCTCGCTGTCCCGCTTGGTCGTATCGGAGCCCCGGAGCGGTGCGAGAGAGCCACTTTGGCCGAACGGTTCCGCCAGACGGCCCGTGTCGGCGAGGACGAACCGCTGGGCCGCTAGCTAGCGCGACGGGAGGGCGGTCACCTAGGCTCCCGGCGATGCAGCCGCAGGTGCCCGCGGGCGGGCCGCGCCCCTCGGAGCCGGCGGGCGCGTCGCCCACCACTCCCGAGTGGGCCGTCGGCGCCCTCGACCGGCTCGATGGGATCATCGCCAAGGTCCGCTCGGCCACCACCGAGCGCCTGGTCAGGATCGCCCGCATCGTCGTATACGGGCTGCTGGCGGCGATCATGGGCCTCACCGCCCTGGTGCTCGCCGTCATCGCTGGCGTGCGGGCCCTCGACAGGCTGATCCCGGGCCCGGTGTGGAGCGCCTACCTCCCCCTCGGGGCAATATTCAGCGTCGCCGGGGCGTTCCTCTGGTCCAAGAAGACGCCGAAGCCGGCACGGCGCTGACCGCGCCGGCGCCGATCACGGGAGAGGCCGTGTCCGAGGTCCGCGACGTGCTCATCATCGGGTCCGGGCCGGCCGGGCTGACGGCGGCGATCTACACGGCCAGGGCGAACCTGCGACCGCTCGTGCTGGAGGGTGAGCCCTCGTCCACGAGCGACCAGCCCGGGGGCCAGCTCATGCTCACGACCGACGTCGAGAACTACCCCGGCTTCGTCGACGGCATCTTGGGCCCTGACCTGATGCGCCGCTTCCGCGACCAGGCCGCGCGCTTCGGCGCCGAGTTCCACACGGTCAAGGCCACTGGGGTCGACTTCTCCTCGCGACCGTTCAAGGTGTGGACGCGCGACGAGGAGTTCCAGGCCCGGGCGGTGATCGTGTCCACCGGCGCCCAGTCGAAGATGCTGGGCCTCGAGGCCGAACAGCGGCTCATCGGCCACGGCCTTTCCACGTGCGCCACCTGTGACGGGTTCTTCTTCCAGAACCAGCACATCGCGGTGGTGGGCGGCGGCGACTCGGCGATGGAGGAGGCCATCTTCCTGACCCGCTTCGCCGACAAGGTGACGGTGATCCACCGGCGGGACAGCCTGCGGGCGTCGAAGATCATGCAGGAACGGGCGATGAAGAACGACAAGATCGATTTCCTCTGGAACTCCGTTCCCATCGACGTTCTGGGCGACGGCATGGTCGAGGGCGTCCGGGTGCGGAACACCCAGACGGGCGAGGAGTCGACCGTCCCTGTGACCGGGGTGTTCGTCGCCATCGGCCACACGCCGAACACGAGCATCTTCGCCGGCCAGCTGGACATGGACGAGGCCGGCTACATCCGCACCTACGACGGCTCGAAGACGAACGTGGAGGGGGTGTTCGCCTGCGGCGACGTCCAGGACCGGGTCTATCGCCAGGCCGTCACCGCCGCCGGCTCGGGCTGCATGGCCGCCATCGACGCCGAGCGCTGGCTGGAGACCCAGCCCCACGAGCAGCCGATCGTCGCCACGCCCACCGAGTGGTGAACCGCCGGCCGTCGGCGGGCGGAATGGCCGGCTGGGCCACGACGTTTCACACGCGAGGGACCGCTTCGGGTCCCGCTTCCGAGGAGAGGCGACCACCATGGCTACCGGCATCACCGACTTGACCGAGGAGACCTTCGACGAGGAGGTCAGCTCCTCCGAGCTGCCGGTCGTCGTGGACTTCTGGGCCGAGTGGTGCGGCCCGTGCCGCATGGTCGCCCCGGTGCTCGAGCAGATCGCCAGCGAGAACGCCGGCAGCCTGCGGGTGGCGAAGGTCGACGTCGACGACGCCCCCGGGATCGCCCGGCGGTTCCAGATCATGAGCATCCCGACGCTCATGGTCTTCCAGGACGGCGTGCCCAAGAAGCGCCTGGTCGGCGCCAAGGGCAAGAGCCAGCTCCTCTCCGAGCTGGCCGAATTCCTCTGAGCGGCGATGGCGGCGGGTGATCCACCGCCAGGTGGACGACCTTGTCCACATCTGAGGATGAACTTGTGGAACCCTCAGACGCCGTCGTCCGGCTGAGCCCCAGTGGGCTGGGGCGGCGCCGGCGGTTGGTGCGGGGGGCCGGTCATGGCCCGAAAGATCCGCTCGAGGTCCTCGAGGTCGGCGAACTCGACGATCACCCGCCCCCGGCCGCCGCCGAGCTGCACCTTCACCCGGGTATCCAGATGGGCGGACAGCAGCTCCTCCAGCTCGAGCAGCCCTGGGGGGCGTAGGCGACCGCTGGCCGCGGCCGAGCGACCACTCTTCGCGGTCGGCGCCGCGTCGCCGGCGTGCTGGCGCGCCGCCTCCTCCACTGCGCGCACGGAGAGGCCCTCGGCCACCGCCCGCCGGGCCAGCGCCTCCTGGAAGGCCCGGTCGGGGGTGGCGAGCAGGGCCCGGGCGTGGCCGGCGCTGAGCTTTGCCTCGGCCACCAGGCGCTGGACGGACGGGGGGAGCTGGAACAGCCGCAGCGTGTTCGTGATGGTGGCCCTGCTCTTGCCCACCCGGGCGGCCACCTCGTCGTGGGTGAGGTGGAAGTCCTCGATGAGCTGCTGGTAGGCGGCGGCCTCGTCGAGGGGGTTGAGGTCCTCCCGCTGGAGGTTCTCCACGAGGGCGTGCTCGAGGGCGGAGGCGTCGTCGGTCGTGCGCACCAGCGCGGGGATGACCTGCAAGCCCGCCCGCTTGGCCGCCCGCCAGCGCCGCTCCCCCGCCACCAGCTCGTACGCCCCGCCCCCGACCGCCCGGACGAGCACCGGTTGGAGCACCCCGAGCTCGCGGACCGAAGCGGTGAGGGCGGCCATGGCCTCCTCGTCGAAGGTGGAGCGGGGCTGGCGCCGGTTGGGCTGGATGGCCGTTATTGGCAATTCCTGGAAGCCGGTGCCCTGGCCTTCCTCGGTGACCGGAGGGATGAGGGCGCCCAGCCCCCTACCCAGCCCGCCGCGCCGCGCCACCGCTCACCTCCCGAGCCAGTTCGCGATAGGCGATGGCCCCCCGCGACGACGGGTCGAAGACGATGATGGGCTGGCCGAACGAGGGGGCCTCCGAAAGCCGCACGGTGCGGGGGACGATCGTCCGACAGACCTTGGCACCAAAGTGGCCCCGGACCTCGCTGGCGACCTGGTCGGCCAGCTTGGTGCGGGCGTCGTACATGGTGAGCACGATGGTCGAGAGCTCGAGCCGCGGGTTGAGGTTGCTCTGCACGAGCTGGATGTTCCGCATCAGCTGGCCCAACCCCTCGAGGGCGTAGTACTCGCACTGGATGGGGACGAGCACCTCGTCGGCGGCGGCCAGGCCGTTGACCGTGAGCAGGCCCAATGACGGCGGGCAGTCGACGAAGATGAAGTCGAAGTCCCCGTTCAGGCGCTCGACGGCGCGCCGCAGGCGGAGCTCTCGGCTGAACGTCGGGACCAGCTCGATCTCGGCGCCGGCCAGGTCGATGGTGGCCGGCACCACGAACAGGTTGCGAACCGCGGTCGGCTCGATGCAGTCCTCGAGGGCGGCGTCGGCGAGAAGCACGTCATAGACCGAGCTGGCCAGGTTGCGGGCGTTGATGCCCAGGCCGGTGGTGGCGTTGCCCTGGGGGTCGAGGTCGACGACGAGCACCCGGTAGCCCAGGTCGGCCAGCCCGGCGCCGAGGTTCACGGCCGTGGTGGTCTTCCCCACGCCCCCCTTCTGGTTGGCGATGGCGACGGTGCGGGGAAGGGGGCGGGGTGTCGGGCGGGGCCGCACGCCGACGGCGACGTCCTCCGCCTCGCTCTCCGGCTCGGGCTCGGGCGGGGCGTCGGGGGGCAGGTCGGCGGCAGCGGGAGGAGCGGTCGGCACCGCCTCGGGCTCGGGCGGGGCGTCGGGGGGCCCCCGGTCGACCGGCTCGTCGGGCGGCGGGGGACCGGGCTCGCCGACGAAGTCCTCGTCCAGTTCGGATGGCGTCCGGGTGGCGGTGTCGAACCCGTCGCCGCTCCCGGCGCCGTTGGATCCGTCTGCGGGATGCTCGACGGCCGGAGGAGCCCATCCGCCTTCACTCACGCCCCTCATCTTGACATGCAACCTTGGCGGAGCAAAGCACCTTCGGTGGTTGAGGCTCCGTTTCACGTGAAACGTGGAAGACGAGCGCGCTCGCCGGCGCGTTTCACGTGGAACGTCCGAACAGAGGGCGCTTGGCCGGCTGGCCGGTGCGGCGGGGGAAGCGCTCCGGCGCCGGGCGCTCCTGGCGGATCCGCACGAAGTGGAAACCGCCCCGCTCCACCGTCTCCGCCGCTCCCATTCCGAGCATCGCCAACCCGTCGGACGGCCACCGCCCCGCAGTCGCCTCAGGCGGCTCGCTCACGATCAGCAGCCCAGCCGTCGCGAGGAACGCCGCCGCGCACTCCGCAGTGACCGCCGGCGCACCGACGCCCCTGGCCACCACCATCGCCATCTGTCCCCGCAGCGCCGC
>DATACM010000285.1:0-3497 GCA_036259055.1 Acidimicrobiales bacterium
ACCGCCAACTCGCTGGCCGGCGTGCAGGCGGGGGCGCGCCAGATCGAGGTGTGCGTCAACGGGATCGGGGAGCGGGCCGGCAACGCCGCCCTCGAGGAGGTGGTGATGGCGGTCAAGATCCGGGCCGACCAGTTCCCCGGCCTGGAGGTCGGCGTGCGCACCGAGGAGCTGGCCCGCACGAGCCGACTGGTCAGCCGCCTCACCGGCTACCCGGTGCAGTTCAACAAGGCGGTGGTGGGGCGCAACGCCTTCGCCCACGAGTCGGGCATCCACCAGCACGGCGTGCTGTCCGACCGGTCGACCTACGAGATCATCGACGCCAGCACGGTCGGCCAGGTGGGCAGCCAGATCGTGCTGGGGAAGCACTCGGGCCGCCACGCCTTCAGCGACACCCTGGCCAAGATGGGGATCACCATCAGCGGCGACGCCCTCGACGCCGCCTTCGTTCGCTTCAAGGAGCTGGCCGACCGCAAGGTGCAGATCACCGACGCCGACCTGGAGGCCATCGTCGCCGAGGAGCTCGGCATCAGCCTCGGCCAGGACTTCGTCCTCGAGGACCTCGAGGTGGTGGGCGGCACGGTCGGCGTCCCCCGCGCCCGGGTCGTCCTCACCCGCCAGGGCGACAAGCTGGAGGCCCAGAGCGAGGGCGACGGCATGATCGACGCCGCCTGCAAGGCCATCAAGGCGGCCACCGGGGTGGACGCCACCCTCACCGACTTCAACGTGTCGGCCGTCACCGGCGGGGTCGACGCCCTGGGCGACGTCATCATCCAGCTGGAGGCCGCCGGCGTGAAGGTGTCGGGGCGAGGCGTGTCCACCGATGTGGTGGAGGCGTCCGCCCGGGCCTTCCTCAACGCCGTCAACAAGGTCGTTCGCATCCGCGCCCGGGCCGAGGTCCGCCACACCGAGGTCGGCCCCTAGCGAGCGTGCTCGAGACATCGCAGGTCGACTCGGCGGCGGCACGAGAGGCGGTGGCGACGGTCGGGTCGCGCGTCTCCGCCCTGGTGCGGTCGGTGCGGCATCCCGACGCCCCCGCCCTCGGTGAGTGGAACCTCACCGAGACGGCCGTCCACCTCTCGCTCTCCGCCGACGCTCTCTGCGCCCTGGTCCAGGGCGCAGGCGCCATGCTCAGTGACCTGTGGGACCTGGGGACCCTCAACAGGACCCTCGTCAAAGGGGAGACGACCCGCGATCTCGGTGGGTTGGCCGACCGCATCGACACCACCGTGGCCCGGTTCCTCACCCTGGTCGGCGGAGCCGAGGACGACGTGGCCCGGCCCTGGGTGGTGCAGGGCGTCGAGGCGCCGCTGTCGATGCTGACCTGCCAGATGCTCAACGAGCTGGTGGTCCACGGGCGGGACATCGCCCGAGCCGAGGGCGCGCCCTGGCCCATCGAGCGGCGCCACGCCGCCCTCGTTCTGACCGGCTTCATGTTCCCGTCCATGGCCAGCTTGGGCCGCGCCCTGGTGAACAAGGAGGCGGCCGCCGGCGTCCGGGCCTCGTTCGACGTTCGGTTGCGAGGCGGCGGTCGAGCCGTGTTCCGCTTCGACGACGGTGACCTCTCCGTCGAGCCCGAGCCCACCGGTTCGGTGGACTGCCACCTCTCGGTCGACCCGGTGGCGTTCATGCTGGTGGCCTGGGGCCGCATGAGCCAGGGCCCGGCGATCCTCAAGGGCCAGCTGCTCGCCTGGGGCCGCAAGCCCTGGCTCGGCCTGAAGCTCCGTGCCCTCTTGCGGAACCCCTAGGGCAAGAGGCGGCGGATGGGCTCGGCCCAGGTGGCCGGCGCGGCGGCGGGGTCGACGGCGATGTCCGCCCCCAGCGGGACGCTGGCATCGCCACTGACCGCCACCACCGGCACGAACCGGCCGCACGCCGCCGCCCGCATCTCCATGATGAACTCCCGCCCCACCTGGGTGGTGGCGTCGACGAGCATGAGGGTGGGCAAGAGCGAGCCGCAGACGTCCGGGGTGACCGCCTCGAGGGGACGGGACTCGAACCGGCAGTCGGTGAGCACCTCGGCCAGCGCCGCGGTCCGGTCGGCGTCGATCCCCAGGGCCAGGACGAGCGACGGCGGGAGCCCGGAGAGGCGCCGGGCACCACCGAGCTCGGCGCTGTAGTCGAACTCGACGGGGTTGGCCGAGACCTCGTCGCCGAGGAACGCGTCGCGGCCGACCCGCTCGTGGAGGTCCGCCTCCGCGATGTCGGCGTCGGGCGCCCAGACCGACCAGCCGACCGGGCCCAAGGCGATCTCGGAGTAGGTGATGACGCCGACGAGGGGGAAGTCGGTGCCGACGTCCTCGAGCCGCCTGGCGGCGAGCGTGTCGGCGAGGCGCTGCAGCACCGGGGTGTCGTCGGGCGGCTCCTCGTCCCGCACCGCGAACACCCGGGGCGACACCCGCACCGACGCCTGCCACCAGCCGTCGTAGAAGAGCACGTCACCCTCGATGTGCAGCGACGGCCCGAACGCCCGCTTGGCCCCCTCCTCTACGAACGCCCGCACGACCTCGAGGTCTTCCACCGCGACGAGGCTACCCCTAGGGTCGGCGGATCGACCCGCCCTTCTGCTACCTGACCACCACCGGGCGGCGCACCGGGCGTCCCCACACCATCGAGATCTGGTTCGCCACCTCGGGATCGACGCTCTACCTGCTCGCCGGCGGTCGGGACCGCGCCGACTGGGTGCGCAACCTGCGGGCTCACCCGGAGGTGAAGGTCAGGGTCGGAGGTGACGGCCCGGTGCAGACGGCGACGGCACGGGTGGTGGCGGAGGGCACCGACGAGGACGCCCGGGGCCGGCGCCTCGTTCTCGAGAAGTACCAGGCGCCCGGCCGCCGCGACCTCGAGAGCTGGGGGCGGTCGGCCCTTCTGGTCGCCGTCGACCTCGCTCAGGACGCGGGGCGAGCGGCCGGAACGTCGAGCGACATGACCACGTGAGGGCCGATGCCCGGGATCTCGAACTCCCCGCTCAGCACCGAGAACCCGGCGGCACGGTAGAAGCTGGCCGCAGGTGCCCGGGCGTTGCACCACAGCTCCCCTCCGCCATGGGCGGCCACGTGGGCGACACAGGCGGCGAGGAGGGCCCGGCCCGCCCCCCGACCGCGGGCGTCCTCGGCGGTACCCATGCCTCGCAGCCGCCACCCGTCGGCCTTGGCGGGACGGGGCTCCCTGTAGAGCGAGGCGATGCCGACGAGGCGGTCGCCGTCGAAGGCGGCGAGGTGGACGGTTTCGGGGTCGGCGTCGCCCGGGAAGGCGGTCTCCTCCCACGGCCGGCCGGGACGCAGGATCGAATGGCGGAGGGGCCTGACGTCCTCGGCGCCGACGGGCCGGACCTGCGACGCGGTCAGGTGGTGGTCGGGAGCCACGGCGGACGGCTCGCCTCGTAGGCGGCGACCAGGTCGGCGTGGCGCAGGGTGAGGTCGATGTCGTCGAGGCCCTCGAGGAAGCGCCATCGGGTGAAGTCGTCGAGGGGGAAGCCGGTGTCGATGCCGGCGGCCGGC
>DATACM010000286.1:0-2161 GCA_036259055.1 Acidimicrobiales bacterium
GGGGGCGGACGGCGGGATCAGGCATCGTGCCGATGTCGAAGGTGCAGGTCCCGGTCTTGACCGCGGGGTCGGCCGAGGCGATGGCGCGGACGTCGTCCTCGGCTTCCGCCTCCACCACGGCGAGCTCCCACGAGCCGGCCATACGAATCGATGGCCGCCCGACCGCGACGCTGCGCCGGGGCACCTCGGTGCATCGGTGTGGTTTGTCCAAGGTCCCTGTCGCACAGGGTGGGTACGTGGGAGGTCTAGGTGGCTGCCGAAAAAGTCGGCACGCTGATCGTACGAACGTTCGATGCTCGCGATCCGTTGAGTAACCCTTCAGACTCATCCCATGAGCTCTCGGGGGCAAGATGCTGGGGACGGTTGACCGCCAAGGGAGCCTCCTCGGGGTGGATTCGCTGCTGGCCGGGCTGTTCGAGGGCGACGACTCGTCGTTCTACGCTCGGATGGCCGCCCACGGCGACGAGCTGATCTCTGACGAGGACTTCGCCGACTGCTACTCCGCCGGGATGGGCCGCCCCTCGATCCCGCCGTCGCTGCTGATGAAGGCCGTGCTGCTGCAGGTGCGCGACGACGTGAGCGACCGGGAGGCGGCCCGCCGAGCGGCCAAGGACCTGGACTGGAAGCGGGCGCTCGGCCTCGAGGCCGACGAGGTGCCGTTCCACCACACGACGCTGTCGGTGTTCCGGACGCGGCTCATGGTCAACGACGCGGACGAGCGGGTGCTGCGGGCCACTGTCGAGCGGGCGGTGGCGGCGGGGCTGTTCCCCAAGCGAGTGCTGGCCATCGTCGACTCCACCGGCGTCATGGGTGCGGCCGCGGTGGCCGACACGTTCAGCCTGCTGCGCCAGGCCATCACCCGCTTGGGCGACGCCGGCGGCGACCGCATCGTCAAGCGGCTCCGACGCACGATCAACCGCCTGTGCCGGAACAAGGTCCGCATCGACTGGGCCGACGGCGGCGCGCGCCGCGCACACCTGGGCGAGCTGGTGGCGCTGGCCAAGGCCCTGCTGGCGGCCACCGCCGGCCACGAGGACCTGGCCGAGGCCCGTGACCTGCTGGCGCGCATCGTGGACCAAGACGTTGAGGAGGAACCCGCCGACGGCGGTGGCCCTGCCATCCGCCACGGTGTGGCCGCCGACCGGGTCGTGTCGGTGGTCGACCCCGAGATGCGCCACGGGCGCAAGAGCCCCTCGAAGCGCGTCGACGGCTACAAGGCCCACGTCCTCACGGACCACGACAGCGAGGTGGTGCTCGGCGTGGCGGTGACGCCGGCCAACGACCCCGACGGACCCAAGGCCGCGCCACTGGTGGCGGCGGCGAGGGCGGCCGGCGTGCCCGTGGCGGAGGTGCTGGGCGACACCGCCTACGGCGACGGCGACACCCGGGAGGCGGTCGAGGACGTCGGTGCCAAGGTCACGGCCAAGACGCAACCGCCCGCCACCACTGGCCGCTTCGTCAAGACCGACTTCGTGATCGACCCCGAAGCCCCCTCGGCCACATGTCCAGCCGGCCACACCACCACCACCACTGGCATCGGCCGAGACCACAAGGGCCGGGCGGTCACCGTCTTGAAGTTCGCCAACAACCTGTGCGCGGCTTGTCCGCTGCGATCGCGCTGCACCGCAGGCCGCCACGGCCGATGGCTCATGCTCAACTTCCACGAAGCTCGGTTGCAGAAGGCGCGCGCCGCGCAGGCTCGTCCACTGACGATCCGCAAGCTTCGCCGCCGTGCCGTGATCGAGCGCAAGCTGGCTGAGGGCAAGCGGCACGGCATGGGCAAGGCGCGCTACCGAGGCACGCGCAAGCTGCTGCTCCAACAACGCCTCATTGCCGGAATGCTCAACGTCAAGCGCCTGTTCGCCATCGACGCCGTCGTCGCGGGCCTCGGCAACGCCTGAGGGCTGGCTCGCGCCTGGGATCATGGGCTCGGGTGGTCGCCACCGGGGCCTCTTCCACTGCCTGCCGAAGATCACTTCTTCGGCAGCCACCTAGGGCAGCCGGCTCCGCTCCTCGCGTAGGTTCCGCTGAAAGCGGAACCTACGATGTGTCTTCCTGCTGCCGGGCGGCGGCAAGAGTCGCATGCCGCTATACGCGGCAACGGGACCGGTCGATACGAGGCCATGCTTTCCGGGTTTGGCGCGCGACCGAACGAAGTTGG
>DATACM010000287.1:0-3448 GCA_036259055.1 Acidimicrobiales bacterium
CACCGGTTCGGCGTCGAGCAGCGGGCCGCCCTCCGGGGCAAGGGCGACGATCCCGACGTGCTGGTCATGACCGCGACTCCCATCCCCCGGACGGCGGCCATGACGGTGTACGGCGACCTGGACGTCACCGTGCTCGACGAGCTGCCGCCCGGGCGCACGCCGGTCGAGACCCGCTGGCTGCGGGGCCCGCTGGAGGAGGCCGAGGCCCACCGGCGGGTGACCGAGGAGGTCACCGCCGGCCGCCAGGCGTACGTGGTGTGCCCGCTGGTGGAGGAGTCGGAGAAGATCCAGGCCCGGTCGGCCACCGAGGAGCACGCCCGGCTGGCCGCGGAGGTGTGGCCGGAGCTGCGGCTGGGCCTGCTCCACGGCCAGATGCCGGCCAAGGAGAAGGAGGCGGCCATGGCCGCCTTCCGGGCCGGCCAGTGCGACGTCCTCGTGGCCACGACCGTCATCGAGGTGGGCGTCGACGTCCCCAGTGCGACCGTCATGCTCATCGAGGACGCCGACCGCTTCGGCATGGCCCAGCTCCACCAGCTCCGCGGCCGGGTGGGGCGGGGCTCCGACCGCTCGTGGTGCTACCTGCTGGGCGAGGCGACGACGCCGGAGTCGGAGCAGCGGCTGGCAGCCATGGAGCGCACGACCGACGGCTTCGAGCTGGCCGAGATCGACCTGGAGATCCGCGGGGAGGGCACCGTCCTGGGCACCCGCCAGAAGGGCCGTAGCGACCTCAAGCTGGCGTCGCTGCGCCGCGACCGTGAGTGGGTGGGCAAGGCCCGAGAGGTGGCCTTCGCCATCGTCGGCGCCGACCCCGGCCTCCACCACCACGAGCTGCTGCGGGAGGAGGTCCGCCTGCTCGTGGACGCCGAGGAGGCCGAGTTCCTGTTCAAGAGCTGAATGCGGTCGTCACGCCCCGTTCGACGGCTCAGGCGTCGTCGCCGTCGCCGGTGCGGCCGTGCTTCCAATAGCCGCGCACCGTCGCTCGCGAACGGGAGAGGCCGCGCTCGTCGAAGAGATGGCGGCGGATGCGCTGGACGGCCGCCGCCTCCCCTGCGACCCACACCCGGGCGCCGTCCGGTAGGTCGGCCCGGCGCACGGCGTCGACGAGGGCGTCGCCGGGGAGCCCCCCGGAGGTCAGGTCGAGCCACTCGACCGTCGCCCGGGGATGGGCGGGCAGCTCGAGGCGGGCGTCAGGATGGGCGACCTCGATGCGCACGTCCACCGGGGTGCGGTCGGGGAGGACCTCGAGCAGCTGGCCGATGGCAGGTATCGCCGTCTCGTCCCCGCCCAGGAAGAAGGCGGGCGCGTCGGGGTCGACTTCGTAGCCGCGGGCCGGCCCCGACACCGCCGCCTCGTCACCCGCCGCCGCTCGCTCCGCCCACGCCGAGGCGACGCCCGGACCGTGGAGGACGATGTCGAGGTCGAGCTCGAGCGCCTCGGGGTCGAGGCGGCGAGGGGTGAACGTGCGGATGGGCGCCCGGCGGCCGTCGGGCAGGAGGAAGACGTTGCCGTCCCACCTGGGCATGACCAGCTCCGACCGCCCGGGGGGCGGGAGCAGCAGGCGCACGCTCGCTGCCGGCTGGTCGACGGCGAGGCCCTCGAGCTCCGGGCCGGCCGAGGTGACGCGCGCCATGCGAGGGCTCAGGCGCTCGACCCGGCGCACGGTGAGCCGGCGGAACCGCGGTGGTTCCCGCCTGACGCGGGCCGCAGCCTGTCCCGTCACTACTCGAGCTGCAGCCGGCGGTGCTTGCCCGACGGCCGTTCGGCGTGCAGCTGGTTCCACCTCTCGACCGCCTCGCGCGACCAGATCCGGCCGACGGCAAGAGTGGCGACCGGTTCGGGGAAGTCGTCGTAGGCGTCGATCAGCTGGTACACGCGCTGTCGCGACACGCCCAGGATCTGGGCGATCTCCGGAACTCCCACCACGTCCACGGGTCCGCATCTTAGCTCTTGACACGACGTCAAGGCGAGCGTACCGTCCTCTTGACAGTACGACAAGCCCCCTGAGGGGGCGGGGAGTGAGGGTGAGATGAGCTCGCACAGCAGGACCTCGACACATCGGCGGCGGAGGTGGCTCGGGGCCTGCCTGGTGGTCGCCACCGGCGTGGTCGTGGCGACCGCGGGATGCTCGGCCGGGAGCGGCGACCACCCGGCCGCCGCCGACCAGCCGACGACGACCACGCCGACCACGGAGGCCGGGGCACCGACCTCCACCACCCAGGGGTCGGCGGGGACCACGTCCGGCTCCCGCTCGGGGCGGCAGCCGTCGGGTACCAACGGCGGCTCGCGCGCCCCGCAGCAGAAGCCCCTGCCCTTCGCCGCCGACACCAGGCCGGACGTCTCGACCGTGCGCGAGGGCTACCCGGTGCTGGTCTCGGTGACCCAGGGCGAGCACCCGGGCTACCGCCGCTACGTCTTCACCTTCCGCCACGCCGACCCCGAGGGTCACCAGCCGTGGCGCAAGTTCGCCCGCCCGGCATGGGACGCCCGCTACGTGCCGTCGAGCCAGGCCGTCGAGGACGGGTCCGGGGAGCCGGTCGTCAACGCCGGCGCCGCCGCCCACCTCCGCATCGTCTTCCACGCCGACATGCACTACGCCGACGGCCGCAGCTCGCTCGAGCGCTCGATCAACGACTTCCCGTACGACCTGGTCTTCGCCGGCGACTTCGAGAACCGGGTCACCTGGTTCTACGGCGCCGCCAAGCAGCTGCCCTTCCGGGTGGAGTACGTCGGCGACGGCCGGGTGGCGGTCGACATCGTGCGCTGAGCGGCCGTACGGTGCGACGGTGAGAGTCGTCGCCGGGCTGGCCCGTGGCCGCCGCCTCCAGGCGCCGGCGGGGCGGCGGCTGCGGCCCACCAGCGAGCGGGTCCGCGAGGCGGTGTTCTCCTCGTTGCACAGCCTGGGAGCGGTGGAGGGGGCCCGGGCCCTCGACCTGTTCGCCGGTACGGGCGCCCTCGGGATCGAGGCCCTGTCGCGGGGGGCCGCCGCGGTCACCTTCGTGGAGGCGGACCCGGCGGCGGTCGCCGCCATCCGGGCCAACCTGGAGGCGACCGGCCTGGAGGGCGGCACGGTGGTCCACGCCGACGTCGGCCGCTTCCTCGACGACCCCGGCCCGGCGGTGGACCTCGCCTTCGTCGACCCGCCCTACGCCTTCGCCGACTGGGCGTCGGTGCTGGCCCGCCTCCCCGCCGAGCTGGCCGTGCTGGAGTCCAGGCGCCCGGTCGAGGTGGCCCAGGGCTGGGCGGCGGTCCGGGAGGCACGGTACGGGGACACCCACGTGACGACGGTCCGCAGGCTCCCGAGCCGGCGCGGCGAGGCGGCCACAGAGGGTGGTCCCGACCCGGTTTGACCGGGGCGACCGGCTTGACCCCCGAGGAGATCGACGGCCAGGACGCGGCGGCGCTGCCCGACCGGGAGGCCATGTCGCTGCTCGACCTCAACGCGACCTCG
>DATACM010000288.1:0-3817 GCA_036259055.1 Acidimicrobiales bacterium
GCCCACTGTCTTGGCGTAGGCGGTGAGGTCGGCCACCGCCTTGTTCGCTTTCGCCTGGTCCCCGGCGGCGATCGCCTGGGTGTAGGCGACGAAGGCGGGGATGTGACCTTCACTGCGCCACAGCCCGTCGAACGCCCTCCCCACATCGGCCCCGTAGGCCGAGGTGATGGCGGCGGTGAGGTCGGCGGTGTTGCTGTTGGTGGGCCCGTTCAGGGCGGCGGCGTAGGCCTGGAACGCCTGGGTGTCCCCCCGGAGCGCCGCGCCGGTGGACAACGCGGCCAGGTGGACGTGCTCGGTGAGGAGGCCGGTGAGGCCGGCCCGTAGCGTGGACGCGCCCGTCAGCGACGTCGCCTCGGTGGCCGGCCTCCCGCCTCCTCCGGTGGCTTCCTCGCCGTCGTCGTCGCTGCTGCACGCCGCGCCCAGGAGGGCGAGGGCGAGGAGCGGAGCGGCGAGCCTGCGCCTGGTCTTCGGTGTCATGTCGGGGTTCTCCTGTCTGGCTGCTTGTCGATGTGAGTCGGTGGCTATGTGACCCGCACCTCGCCTCGCATCGTGGCGGGGTGCACGGAGCAGAAGTAGGGGTAGGTGCCGGGCTGGTCGAAGGTGAACGAGAAGGTGGCGCCCGTCGCGATCTGCCCGGAGTCGAACCGGCCGTCCGGCAGCGTGGACACACCGCTTCCCCCCTGCTCGACGGTGCCCGACGTGACGGTGTGGACGCCGGGGTCCTTCTGCATCCACGTCACCGTGGCACCGGCGTCGACCGTCACCGTCTCGGGCTTGAAGGCGATCAGCTGCAGGGCGACGGCGCTCGGCGGCGCGACCGCGGCCTCGCCTCCGGACTCCCCGCTGCCGCCTCCGCACGCCCCGAGGAGCCCCACCCAGGCAAGCGCGACGACCGCCACGACGGCATGGCTCCGTATTGGCCTGGTGTGGGTCGCGGCGCCGTGGTGCACGGCCGTTGTTCGAGCCGAGCCGCCGTCTTGGATGGGACGCGCATGACGGCGACGTCCTAACCGGGGCGGCCGACCCCCACCAGGTCGCGGCGGCCCATGGCTCGGTAGCGGACGGGCGTGCCCGTCTGCGAGGCCTCGATCATCTGGTTGTTGCCGACGTAGATGGCGTTGTGGTGGATGCCGGAGACGCTGGGGCCGAAGAAGACGAGATCGCCGGGTTGGATGGCGGAGAGCGGGACTCGAGTCGTCTCGTGGTACTGGGCCAGGGCGGAGTGCGACAGCGTCACGCCGCCCGCCTTCCACGCCCAGGCGGTGAGCCCCGAGCAGTCGAAGCTGTCCGGCCCCGAGCCGCCCCACTTGTAGGGCTTGCCGATCTGGCGTTGGGCCTCGGCCACCGCGGCTGCGGCGCCCCTCGCCGCCGGGGGTGGAGGGGTGCTCGGGCCGCGCAGGGGGGACGGCCTGGCCAACGTCGGGGCCGGCGTGACCGCGGCCGGGCGGGCGGGCTGGGGTGCCGGTGGAGTGGCTGCGGCGGCGGCCCGGCGGGCCGACTCGGCCGCCACCAGGTTGGCCATCTCGCCCTTCACCCGGTTCAGGCGGGCCTGGGCGGCGGACTCCTCCTCGGCCGCCTCGCGGCGGGCGGCGTCGGCGGCGGAGGCAGCCCGCGCCGCCGCCCGCTCCTCGTTCGCGAGGCGATCGCGGAGGACCGTCACCTGCTCGCGGGTCACCCGGAGCTGACCCAACGCCTGGCGCTGGTCGGCGGCGGTGAAGCGGAGGTACTGCTGGCGGACGACGAGGTCGTTGTTGGTGCTGCGGGCCAGGTTGGCCAAGACGCTGACCGAGCCGCCGTGGACGTACGACAGCACCGCCGTCCGGGCCATGAGGTTCCTGGCCTGACGCATGCGCTCGTCCGCCCGGGCCAGGTCGGCGCGGGCCCGCTCGATGGACGTGCGGACCTGGTCGAGGGCGAGGCGCGCCCGGTTGTAGCGCTCGGCGGCCAGGCTGACCTTCGACCCTTGCTCCTCCAGCTGGCGCTCGATGCGGGCAGCCTCGGCCCGTTTGTCGTCGGACGGCGCGCCCGATACGGGCGCTGGCGCGACCACGGGGAAGACGAGCGCGAACCCGACGAGTACGCCGAGTCGCCGTCGGTGGGGAAGGAAGGTCCTCACTGGCTTCAGGAGGTCGTCGGGTTGGCGAGGCGTCATGGGTGGCGACGAGGCCCCGACGGTCGCGCGCACGCTAGTCGGGGCGTCAACCGGGTCGCAACGAGCCCCGAGGAGCCCGTCTGGCCCCGCGCTAGCGTCCCGCTGATGACCGACCCCGCCGCTGGCCACCGCATCGAGTACGACTCGATGGGCGAGGTCCGCGTGCCGGCATGGGCCCGCTGGGGGGCGCAGACCCAGCGGGCGGTGGAGAACTTCCCCGTCTCCGGGCTCCGCCTCAGCCGTGAGCTGATCGGCGCCCTGGGCCGCATCAAGGGGGCGGCGGCGGTGGCCAACGGCCGGCTGGGCGTGCTCGAGGGAGACGTGAGCGAGGCGATCGCCGATGCCGCTGCCGAGGTGGCCGCCGGCCACTGGGACGACCACTTCCCCGTCGACGTCTTCCAGACCGGGTCGGGGACGTCGTCGAACATGAACGCCAACGAGGTCGTGGCCCACCTGGCCACCGAACGCCTGGGCGGGGCCGTCCACCCCAACGACCACGTCAACGCCTCCCAGTCCTCCAACGACGCCTTCCCCTCGGCCATCCACCTGGCCGCCACCCAGGCGGTGGTCGAGCAGCTGATCCCCGCCCTGCGCCACCTGGCCGAGGTTCTCGGCGCCAAGGCCAGCGAGCTGGCGGGCGTGGTGAAGGCGGGCCGCACCCATCTCATGGACGCCACGCCCGTCACCCTCGGCCAGGAGCTCGGCGGGTACCGCACGGCGGTCGAGCGGGGGGCCCGACGGCTGGAGGGATGCCTTCCCCGGCTGGGCGAGCTGGCCCTGGGCGGGACGGCGGTGGGAACGGGGATCAACGCCCCCGCCGGCTTCGCCCCTCTGGTCGTCGAGCACCTCGTCGCCGGCACCGGACTACCCCTGTCCGAGGCGGCCGACCACTTCGAGGCCCAGGGAGGGCGCGACGGGCTGGTGGAGGCGTCGGGGGCGGTGCGCACGGTGGCGGTGACGCTCCAGCGGATCGCCAACGACCTGCGCCTCATGGCCAGCGGCCCGCGGGCCGGGCTGGCCGAGATCCGCCTGCCCGAGCTGCAGCCGGGCAGCTCGATCATGCCCGGCAAGGTCAACCCGGTGATCCCCGAGGCGGTCCTGCAGGTGGCGGCCCACGTCATCGGGAACGACGCCACCGTCGCTTGGGCCGGCGCGGTGGGGGCGTTCGAGCTCAGCAACGCCATGCCGGTCATGGCGCACAACCTGCTCGAGGCGGTCCGGGTGGTGGCGTCTGGTTCTCGCCTGCTGGCCGACCGGTGCGTGGCCGGGATCGAGGCCGACGTCGAGCGGTGCCGGGCCCACGCCGAGTCGTCGCCCGCCCTGGCCACCGCCCTGAACCCCCACATCGGCTACGAGCGGGCGGCCGAGGTGGCCCGGGCCGCCCTCGCCGAGGGCAAGACCCTTCGCCAGGTGGTGGTCGAGCGGGGGCTGCTCAGCGCCGAGGTGGCGGACCGGGTGCTGGACGTCGACGCCATGACCAGGGGGGGCGTCGTCGGCTGACCGGCCCTACCCGGCGGCACCTGCAGCACTTACCGACCGTGCGCCCCGTCCACACAGGGCCCTCGGTTGTGCCCAGCATTTCCCTTCTTGTGCTCCACAAGGCGGGAGGCGGAAGGTGGGGACGAAGCGGAGAGTGACGTCGAGGGCCGCACCGAGCGGCCCTCG
>DATACM010000289.1:0-1947 GCA_036259055.1 Acidimicrobiales bacterium
GCTCCCACCTCGCAACCTCCCGATTCGAGTCAACGCAGGGTCGTTGACTCGCCGGGTCGTTGCGCGGATCCCTTGAGTCCGCCAGCCATTTCGCCGAACAGTTCGTCCCGGTGGCTCCGCCGGGCCCGCGAGGTCAGCGCCGGAGCAGGGGCCCGGTGCGGTTGAACGTGCCCCGGCCCGCCACCCGGACGCGGAACTCCGGGGCGTCGCGGATCGAGTCGAAGGCCTCGGCGTTGGCCGCCTGCCAGGACCAGAACGACACGCCCGACGCCCCCCGGTCGTAGGCGACCTCCATGAACCGTTGCAGCTCGGCCCGCGGCGGCACCCCTGGGCGGCCGCCCTCGGGCGCGCCGTCGTACGCCTGGCCGATGGGGAAGATGGGCTTGCCGAGCGGCCGGAGGTCGGCGACCGCCCGGGCCACGTCGGTCCCCGGCTCGCGGTTCAACCAGTAGACCATCGGGGCGACGGCGTCGAAGTGGGCGACCACCTCCCTGTAGGGAAAGGTGGCCCGGGCCGAGGAGGGCCGGGGGACGACGGCTACCAGCGGCAGCCGGCGGCCCAGCGCCTGGCGGAGCCCCTGGCCGTAGGCGGTGGCCGACTCGGCGGTGATGTGGGTGCCCTCGGCTGGCGTCTCTATGTCGGGGGCGAACCCGTCGATGTGGTGCCCACCCGGCGTGCGGTAGTCGACCGCCGCCACCGCCCGGGCCACGTCGGCGGCGGGGTCGATGAGGCGGGGGAAGTCCCAGCCGTACACGCGGATGCCGGCGGCGTGGGCAGCGGGAAGGATGCGGTCGAGGAAGGGACCGGCGTAGAACCCGTCCCACGAGGATCCCGTGCGTACGTACAGATGGGTCAACCCCACGTGGTCGGCCCGGGCGATGATGGCGCTGACGTCGCCTTGCTCGGTCTTGTCGGGCTGCCAGATCCACATGCCCTTGCCGTAGGGGAGGCTGCGGGGCAACACCCGGGGGACGTCGGCGTCCGTGGCGGCGGCTGACTCGCTCAGTCGGTCGGCGGCGGCGGCCGCGGCCAGCAGGGCCACGACGATCGTGCCCACCAGGTTCAGCCGGGCCAGCCCCCGGATCCGGGGATCCGGCCACATGGCGGCGAGCGCCCCGCCCGGGAGGCGAGCGGCGGCGACGGCTGCGACCGCAGCGGCCGAAGCCGCCGCGGTCGGCCCGGCGAGCACGGTCAGGCGCGACATGTCGGCACGTTCGGTTCGGGCGCCGACTCCCCATCCCCCTCCCAGGCGGACCTGGCCCCGGCTACCCCCAGGCCCTCCATATTCGCCGCAACGA
This sequence comes from Acidimicrobiales bacterium, assembly GCA_036259055.1. Lineage (GTDB taxonomy): Bacteria > Actinomycetota > Acidimicrobiia > Acidimicrobiales > AC-14 > DASZJY01. The sequence continues at coordinate 1,299 of DATACM010000289.1, forward strand.
GGAGGGAATCCTTCTCAGCGTGCCGAGAGTCACACTAACCGTGGTCGCCGCCCCGGAGGAGGGCGCGCTTGACCTCCTCGATGGCGTGGGTGACCTTGATGCCCCGGGGGCAGGCGTCCGTGCAGTTGAAGGCCGTTCGGCAAGCCCAGGTGCCCGAGCGGTCGTCGAGGATGTGCAGGCGCTCGGCCCCCGCCTCGTCCCGGGAGTCGAAGATGAACCGGTGGGCGTTGACGATGGCCGCCGGTCCCACGTACGACTCGTTGCCCCAGAACACCGGGCACGACGTGGTGCATGCCGCGCACAGGATGCACTTGGTGGTGTCGTCGTAGCGGGCCCGCTCCTCGGGGCTCTGGCGCCGCTCGACGGGGCCCGCGTCGGTCGCGTTGACCAGCCAGGGCTTGACCGACCGGTACTGCTCGAAGAACGGCTCCATGTCCACGACCAGGTCCTTCAGGACCGGGAGCCCGCGCAGCGGCTCGACGGTGATCGTGCGGCCGACGTCGCGGATCAGGAGGACGCAGGCCAGGCGGTTCTCGCCGTTGATCACCATGGCGTCGGACCCGCAGACGCCATGGGCGCACGAGCGGCGGAACGCCAGGCTGCCGTCGTGGTGCCAGCGCACCTCGTGGAGCGCGTCGAGCACCCGGTC
>DATACM010000290.1:0-10549 GCA_036259055.1 Acidimicrobiales bacterium
CGTTGTCCATCGCCCTCGAGGAGATCGCGGCCAACAAGATCACGTTCGTGCGCACCGAGGACGCCGAGGAAGCCATCAAGTAGTGACGCTCGCCGGCAAGCGGGTCGTGCTTGCCGTGACAGGGAGCATTGCGGCCTACAAGGCCGTCGAGGTGTGCCGGACGCTGGTGGACGCGGGCGCCCACGTGATCCCCGTGATGACGGCTGACGCCCAACGGTTCGTGGGGGCGGTGACCCTGTCCGCGCTCGCCTCCGAGCCGGTGCAGAGCTCGCTCTGGGACGAGGCCGACCCCATCCCCCACACCCGCCTGGGCCGCCAGGGCGACGTGGTCGTCGTCGCTCCCGCCACCGCGCGCCTGCTGGCGGCCTACGCCACCGGGCTGGCCGACGACCTGTTGACCGCCACCCTGCTCGCCACTCGGGCGCCGGTGGTCGTGTGCCCGGCCATGCACGCCGAGATGTGGGAGCACCCGGCCGTCCGGCACAACGTCGCCGTCCTCCGCGAGCGAGGCGTGCACATCGTCGAGCCGGCGGTGGGACGGCTGGCGGGCGGGGACGACGGGCCCGGGCGCCTGGCCGACCCCGCCGACATCGTCGCTGCCGTCACCACCGTGCTCACGCCACAGGACCTGGCCGGGCGCAAGGTGCTGGTCACGGCAGGCGGCACCCGCGAGCCCATCGACGCCGTGCGCTTCGTCGGCAACCGGTCCTCCGGCAAGCAGGGACACGCGCTGGCCGCCGAGGCGGCCGCCCGCGGCGCCACTGTCAGCCTCGTCACCGCCGCCGACCGGCCCGCCCCCCCGAAGGTCGAGGTCGTCGCCGTGCAGACGGCAGCGGAGATGGAGCGAGCGGTGCTCGATCGGGCGGCCCAGGCCGACGTGGTGCTCATGGCGGCGGCGGTCGCCGACTTCCGTCCCCGCCGGCCGGCGCCCGGCAAGCTGGCCAAGACCGACGGCGTGCCCGCCCTCGAGCTGGAGCCGACACCGGACATCCTGGCCGGCCTGGCACGGGCGCGCACCCCTGGTCAGGTCCTGGTCGGGTTCGCCGCCGAGACCACCGACCTCGTTCCCCGGGCGACCGACAAGCTGCGAGCCAAGGGGCTCGACCTGATCGTCGCCAACGACGTCTCCACGCCCGACGCCGGCTTCGACACCGACACGAACCGGGCCGTGCTCATCGAGGCCGACGGCCGGGTGACCGACGTCCCGCTCGTCGACAAGCGGGCGCTGGCGGCGGCGGTGCTCGACGTCGTGGCCCGCCATCTCTCCGACCGCCCATCCCCATGAGGAGGACGCTGTGAGCACCTACACCTTCACCTCGGAGTCCGTCACCGAGGGCCACCCCGACAAGATGGCCGACCAGATCTCCGACGCGGTGCTCGACGCCATCCTCGCCGAGGACTTCGAGGGGCGGGTGGCGTGCGAGACCTTGCTCACCACCGGCCTCGTGGTGGTGGCCGGGGAGATCACGACCCGGGCCTACGTCGACATCCCCAAGCTGGTGCGCACGACCGTGTGCGGGATCGGCTACGACCGCGAGTCCTACGGGTTCGACGGCAACACGTGTGGCGTCATCACGTCCATCGACGAGCAGTCGCCCGACATCGGACAGGGCGTCAGCACGGCCTACGAGGTCCGCAGCGGGCGCAGCGGCGAGGACGCCCTCAACCTTCAGGGCGCGGGCGACCAGGGGATGATGTTCGGCTACGCCTGCGACGAGACGGACGACCTCATGCCGCTGCCCATCTGGCTGGCCCACCGGCTGGCCCAGCGACTCTCCGAGGTGCGCAAGGCCGGCGTGCTGCCCTACCTGCGCCCCGACGGGAAGACCCAGGTGACCTTCGAGTACGAGGACGGCCGTCCCGTCCGGCTGAAGACGGTCCTGATCTCCAGCCAGCACCAGCCCGGGCTGGACATCGAGACGCTGCTCAAGCCCGATCTCCGCGAGCACGTGATCCACCCCCTGCTGCCCGCCCAGTTCGCCGACGACAGCTACGAGCTGCTGGCCAACCCGACGGGGAGCTTCGAGCTCGGTGGGCCCCACGCCGACACCGGCCTCACCGGCCGGAAGATCATCGTCGACACCTACGGCGGAGCCGCCCGTCACGGCGGCGGCGCCTTCTCCGGCAAGGACCCGTCCAAGGTCGACCGGTCGGCCGCCTACGCCGCTCGGTGGGTGGCGAAGCACATCGTGGCCTCTGGAGCGGCCCGGCGCTGTGAGATCCAGGTGGCGTACGCCATCGGCGTGGCCCGGCCCGTGTCCATCATGGTCGAGACGTTCGGCACCGAGTCGGTCGAGCCCCGGCGCATCGAGGCGATGATCGACGAGGTCTTCGACCTGCGCCCGGCCGCCATCATCCGCGACCTCGACCTGCGCCAGCCCATCTACCGGCGCACCGCCGCCTACGGCCACTTCGGGCGCCCCGACAAGGAGTTCTCCTGGGAGCACCTCGGCCGCCTCGACGACGTGCGCTCCGCCCTGGCACTCTGACCGCACCCATCGCCCGGGTCGTCCCCGACGTGGCCGCCATCGACCGGCCGCTCGACTACCTCGTTCCCGACGACCTCGACGGGCGGGTCGAGGTGGGCACGCTGGTGCGGGTGCCGCTGCACGGGAGGCGGGTGCGGGGATGGGTCGTCGCCCGGGCGAGCCACCCCGAGACCGACCATCCGCTGCAGCGGGTGGCGAAGGTGACGGGGTTGGGCCCCTCGCCCGACATCGTCGAGCTGGCCGACTGGGCGGCCTGGCGGTGGGCCGGCCCCCGGGTGGCCTTTCTGCGGGCGGCGTCGCCGCCCCGTGCGGTCCGCGACCTCCCGACCCAGTCGAGCCCGGCGGGCCGGGGCCCGGGCTGCAACGCCCCGACGGGCGGGGAGGGACGGGCGTCGGTGGTGTCCGACGCCTTCAGCGGAGGGCCGGCGGTCGTGCGCCTTCCGCCGGCCGACGACCCCTTCCCGGTCGTGGCCGAGGGCGCCCGGCGGGCCGACGCCCTCGTGCTGGCGCCATCGGTCGCCGGTGCCGCCTACCTGGCCGCCCGCCTTCGCCGGGCCGGCCACGCCGTCGCCCTCCTGCCCGACGACTGGCCGCAGGCGGCGGCCGGAGGCTGCATCGCCGTCGGCGCTCGGGGGGCGGCGTGGGCGCCGCGGCCGAAGCTGGGCGCGGTGGTCGTGGTGGACGAGCACGACCCGGCCTACCAGGAGGAGCGGGCGCCGACGTGGCATGCCCGGGACGTGGTGGTGGAAAGGGCGCGCCGGGTTGGGGCGCCCTGCGTGCTCACGTCGCCCTGCCCGTCGCTCGAGACCCTCGCCACCACCCGGGTGGTCACCCTGGCCCGAGCCGACGAACGGGCGGGCTGGCCCGTCGTCGAAGTGGTCGACCGCCGGCGCGAGGAGCCCGGGAAGGGGTTGTTCTCGGACCGCCTGGTCGCCTTGGCCCGCCAGGCGGGGGAGGGGCAGCGGGTGGTGTGCGTGCTCAACCGAAAGGGCCGGGCCCGGCTCCTCGCCTGCACGGCGTGCGGCGAGTTGGCTCGGTGCGAAGCGTGTGGGGCGGTGGTCGAGGAGGAGGACGGGTCGCTCCGGTGCCGCCGGTGCGCCGCCGTGCGGCCTCTGGTCTGCGCCGCCTGCGGCTCTACCGGCCTCAAGGTCCTGCGGATGGGGGTGACCCGGGCGCGGGAGCACCTGGAGCGGCTGGTCGGGCGTCCGGTGGCGGAGATCACCGCCGACGCCGGCGGGATCCCGGCCGACGCCTCGGTGCTCGTCGGCACCGAGGCGGTGCTGCACCGGGTGGCCCGGGCGTGGCTCGTGGCGTTCCTCGACCTCGACCAGGAGCTCCTCGTCCCCCGGTACCGGGCGGGCGAGGAGGCGTTCGGGTTGGTGGCCCGGGCCGCACGGGTCGTGGGCGGGCGAGCCGACGGCGGCCGGCTCCTGGTCCAGACCCGCCTGCCGGGGTCTGAGGTGGTCGACGCCGCCGTACACGCCGACCCCTCGCGCCTGGCCGTGGTGGAGATGGCCCGACGCGCCGCCTTCGGCCTCCCCCCCGAGCGGGCGGTGGCCGCCCTCTCGGGCGAGGGGGCGGACGCCTTCGCCCGCGCCGTGGGCGCCGAGCCGGGCGTCGAGGTCGTGGGGCCGATGAAGGGGCGATGGCTCGTGCGCGCCGCCGACCATCCCACGCTGTGCGACGCGCTGGCCGCCGCTCGCCGGCGCCGCAGCCGGGGCGAGGGGCGCCTGCGCCTCTCGGTCGACCCCCTGGAGCTGTGAAGCGGCTCGTCTTCCTCCGCCACGGGGAGACGGAGTGGTCGGCGACGGGCAAGCACACCAGCCGCACCGACGTGACGTTGACGGCGGCGGGCGAGGAGGCGGCGGGGGCGCTGGGTCGCCGGCTGGAGGACCTCGGTCTCGCCCCGTCGCGGCGGCTCACCAGCCCCCGCCGGCGGGCGGTGGACACCGCCCACCTCGCCGGGCTGGGCGACGGGCTGGAGATCGACGAGCGCCTGGCCGAGGTCGACTACGGCGAGTACGAGGGGCTGACGACCGTCGAGATCCGCCGTGACCGCCCCTCCTGGGTGCTGTGGCGCGACGGGAGCCCGGGCGGCGAGTCCATGGAGGACGCCCGCCGGCGGGCCGACGACCTGTTGGCCTCGCTCGCTCCGGAGGAGGGCGACGGCGACGTGGCCCTCGTCGGCCACGGCCACTTCCTGCGAGTGCTGGCGGCGCGCTATCTCGGCCTCTCTCCGTCCCAGGCGCGCCACTTGACTCTGGGCACGGCCAGCGTGTCGGTGCTGGGCCACGAGCACGAGTGGCGGGCGGTCCTCTTGTGGAACGACCGGGCGGCGGCCGTCGCCCGATGAGCTGAACGGCCGGGGGTACCCTCGCCCCATGGCGCCCTTCGAGATCCGGGTGTTCGGCGACCCCGTCCTCCGCACGCCCGCTCAGGACGTGCAGGCGATCGACGACGGCCTGCGCCAGCTGGCCGACGACATGCTGGTCACCATGTACGAGGCGCCGGGCGTGGGGTTGGCCGCCCCCCAGGTCGGCATCCAGAAGCGCTTCTTTGTCTACGACATCGGCGAGGGGCCCCATGCGGTGGTGAACCCCCGGCTCTCGGGCCACCGAGGCGAGTGGACCTACGAGGAGGGTTGCCTCTCGGTGCCCGGCCTCTCGTGGCCGATCGTGCGCGCCAGCCAGGTGCAACTCGACGGGCTCGACCTCGACGGGCGCCCGATCTCGATCGACGCCCAGGACCTGCTGGCCCGGGTGTTCCAACACGAGTGCGACCACCTCGACGGGGTGCTGCTGCTCGAGCGCCTCGACAAGCGCCAGCGCAAGCAGGCGATGAAGGCGCTGCGGGAGCGCACGCTCGGGCTGACCGCCCCCACTCGGTAGGAACGCCCTGCGCCTCGCCTACCTGGGCACCCCCGAACTGGCTACCGGCCCGCTGCGCGCCCTGGTCGCCGCCGGGCACGACGTCGCCCTGGTGGTCTCCCGACCCGACCGCCGGCGGGGACGGGGAGGGGCGCTGCTTCCCAGCCCGGTCAAGGCGACCGCCCTCGAGCTCGGCCTGCCGGTGAGCGACCGGGTCGACGACGTCATCGACGTCGGGGCCCAGCTCGGCGTGGTCGTGGCCTTCGGCCGGTTGATCCGCCCACACGTCCTCGCCGCCCTGCCGATGGTGAACATGCACTTCTCGCTCCTGCCCCGCTGGCGGGGGGCGGCGCCGCTCGAGCGGGCCATCCTCGCCGGCGACACGACCACCGGCGTCTGCATCATGGCGGTGGAGGAGGGCCTCGACACCGGCGCCGTCTACGCCTGCGAAGAAGTGCCGATCGGGCCGGAGGACACCGTTGCCGAGCTGCGGGCGACGCTTGCCCAGGGCGGCACCGAGCTGCTGCTGCGCCTCTTGGACGAGGGGCTGCCCGAGCCCCGGCCCCAGGAGGGCGAGCCCACCTACGCCGACAAGATCGAGCCCCACGAGCACCACCTCGACTGGGACCGCCCGGCCGTCGAGCTGCACCGGGTGGTGCGACTGGGTCAGGCGTGGACGACCTTCAGGGGCGCCCGCCTGAAGGTCCCGCGGGCGCGCCTCGTCACCGGCCCGAACGCGCCCCCGCCCGGCGCCATCGACCCCGACCGCCTGGTCGTCGGCGCGGGCGAAGGGGGGCTGGAGCTGGTCGAGGTCCAGCCCGAAGGCCGGCCCGTGCAGGCCGCCGCGGCCTGGCGCAACGGCGCCCGCCTCCACCCGGGCGAGCGCCTGGGCGAGTGACCACCCGACGCGGGACAATCAGCTGATGGCCGAGACCGACGGGTTGCTCCGGGCCAAGGTCCTCGTCGTCTCCGACGGGGTGGTCGCCGGGACGAGGGAGGACCGGTCGGGACCGGCCCTGGCCGCGCTGCTGGTGGACGCCGGGTGGGACGTCGCCGGGTGGGACACCGTCGCCGACGGGACCGAGAGCGTGGCCCTGGCCCTGCGTCGCATGGCCGAGGGCTTCGCCGGCCTCGTGGTGACCACGGGAGGGACCGGGTTCGCCCCCCGCGACCTCACGCCCGAAGGGACCCGCCTGGTGCTCGACCGGGAGGCGCCCGGCCTGGCCGAGGCGGCCCGCCTCGCCAACCCCGCCAAGGGGCGCCTGTCCCGGGGCATCGCCGGCACCGTCGGCCGCTGCATCGTGCTGAACACCCCCGGGTCCACCTCCGGGGCGGTGGAGTCGCTGGAGGCAGTGCTCGACGTCCTGCCTCACGCCCTCGCCCTCCTCGCCGACCAGCCCACCACCCACCCCACATGAGGAACGTCGCCGCCGACCCCCTCGAGGCGGCCGCCATGGCCCGCGCCCTGGAGCTGGCCGCGTCCGTCCGCACGATCACCTCGCCCAACCCGTGGGTGGGCTGCGTGGTCGAGCCCGGTGGCTTCGAGGGCGCCACCCGCCCGCCCGGCGGTCCCCACGCCGAGCAGGTGGCATTGGCCGCGGCCGGGGCGGTGGCCCGCGACGGCACCCTCGTCACCACTCTGGAGCCCTGCTCCCACCACGGCCGCACCCCGCCGTGCGTGGACGCCATCGTCGCCGCCGGCGTGCGCCGGGTGGTGGTGGCCATCGAGGACCCCGACCCCCACGTGCGGGGGGCGGGCATCCGCGCCCTGCGAGAGGCGGGGGTGGAGGTCGAGGTCGGCGTCGGTGCCGCCCAGGCTCGGGCCCAGCTCGCCCCCTACCTCAAGCACCGGCGGACGGGGCGTCCGTGGGTGGTGGTGAAGCTGGCCGCCACCTTGGACGGCCGCACCGCCGCACCCGACGGCAGCAGCCGCTGGATCACCGGACACGAGTCGAGGGCCGACGCCCACCGGCTGCGGGCGGAGAGCGACGCCATCGTGGTCGGAGCGGGCACGGTCCGGGCCGACGACCCACGCCTCACCGCGCGCGTCGACGGCGTGGCGAACGACGGGCGACAGCCCCTGCGCGTCGTGCTGGGCCGGGCGCCGGCCGGCGCGCGCGTGCACCCGGCCCTGGAGATGGAGGGCGACCTGGGGACGGTCCTCGACGAGCTGGGGCGCCGGGGCGTGGTCCAGGCCCTGGTCGAAGGGGGTCCGAGCGTGGCCGGCGCCTTCCACCGGGCCGGCCTGGTCGACCGCTACGTCCTGTACCTGGCCCCCGCCCTCCTCGGCGGTGCCGACGGCCGACCCGTGCTCGCCGGCGAGGGCGCCGCCACCATCGCCGAGGCGTGGCGCGGCCGGATCGTCGCCGTCCGGCGCCTGGGCGACGACCTGCGGGTCGAGTTGGCCCCCGCCGGTCCCGATTGACCGTGTTCACCGGCATCGTCGAGGAGCTCGGGCACCTGGCGGCGCGCCACGGCGGGCGGTTCCGGTTCACCGCCGGCCGCGTCGTCGCCGACGTCGGGGATTCCATAGCGGTGGACGGGTGCTGCCTCACCGTCGTCGGTCGCGGACAGGGGTGGTGGGAGGCCGACGTGGTGGACGAGACCCTCTCCCGCACCACCCTCGGGGGCCTCGACGTCGGCGATGCCGTCAACCTCGAGCGGCCGCTGCGCCTGGCCGACCGCCTGGGCGGGCACCTGGTGCAGGGCCACGTCGACGCGGTGGGGGAGGTGCGCCGGCCGGCGCCCGACCTGATGGTGTCGGCGCCCCGCTCGGTGCTGCGCTACGTCGTGGAGAAGGGCTCCATCGCGGTGGACGGCTGCAGCCTGACGGTCGCCCAGGTGCACGACGACGGCTTCGAAGCAGCCATCGTCCCCCACACCGCCGAGGTCACTACGCTGGGCCGCAAACGCTCGGGCGACCACGTCAACCTCGAGGCCGACCTGGTGGCCAAGTACGTCGAGCGGCTCCTGCAAGGGACCTGAGCACATGCCGTCAACCGTCGGGCCGGTGAGGTTCGCAAGGATCGAGGACGCCGTCGCCGCCTTCGGCCGGGGCGAGATCGTCGTGGTGGTCGACGACGCCGAGCGGGAGAACGAGGGCGACCTCATCATGGCGGCCGAGTTCGCCACGCCCGAGAAGATCGCCTTCTTCCTCAACCACACGTCGGGGGTCATCTGCTGCCCGATGACGGGCGAGCGCCTCGACGAGCTCGAGCTGCCGCCGATGGTCGTCGACAACACCGAGCCCAACCGCACCGCCTTCACCGTCTCGGTGGACGCCCGTGTCGGCACCACCACGGGCATCTCGGCGGTCGACCGGGCCGCCACCATCGCCGCCCTGATCGACCCGAAGACCCGCCCGCAGGACCTGGCCCGGCCCGGGCACATGTACCCGCTGCGAGCGCGGGAGGGAGGGGTGCTCAAGCGGGGTGGCCACACCGAGGCGGCCGTCGACCTCGCCCGCCTGGCCGGCCTGACCCCCGCCGGCGTGCTGTGCGAGGTGGTCAGCGAGGACAAGACCTCGATGGCCCGGCTCCCCGAGCTGATCGCGTTCGCCCAGCGCCACGGCCTGCTGCTCATCTCCATCGCCGACCTCATCCGCTACCGCCGGCAGTCGGAGAAGCTGGTCGAGCGGGTAGCCGAAGCGCGCATCCCCACCGCTTGGGGCGACTTCAGCTGCTACGTCTACGAGTCGCTGCTCGACCGCGACCAGCACGTGGCCCTGGTCCGCGGAGCGGTGCAGGGCGAGCCCAACGTGCTCGTGCGGGTGCACTCCGAGTGCCTCACCGGCGACGTCTTCGGATCCCTCCGCTGCGACTGCGGCCCCCAGCTCGAGGTGGCCATGGAGATGATCGCCGCCGCCGGCCTGGGCGTCGTCGTCTACCTCCGGGGCCACGAGGGCAGGGGCATCGGCATCGCCCACAAGCTGCGGGCCTACACCCTGCAGGACGAGGGGGCGGACACCGTCGACGCCAACCTCGCCCTCGGCCTGCCGGTCGACAACCGGGAGTACGGGATCGGCGCCCAGATCCTCGTCGATCTGGGCATCACCACCATGCGCCTCATCACCAACAACCCGGCCAAGTACGGCGGTCTCGAGGGCTACGGGCTGGAGATCGTCGAGCGAGTGGGCGTGCAGTCCCGCCCCAACCCCGAGAACCTCGCCTACCTCCGCACCAAGAAGCGCCGCCTCGGGCACCTGCTCGAAGGGCTCGAGTGACGATGTCCCGTTGCCGGGAAGGAGCCGCATGACCACCTACGAGGGACGCCTCCGGGGCGAGGGGATGCGGGTGGCGGTCGCCGCCAGCCGCTTCAACGAGCTCGTCACCGACCGGCTGGTCGCCGGCGCCCGGGACGGCCTCCTGCGTCACGGCGTCGACGAGGCCTCGTTGGCGCTGGTGTGGGCGCCGGGCGCCTTCGAGCTCCCTCTAGTGGCCCGCCGCCTCGCCGAGTCGGGCGACTACGACGCCGTCGTCTGCGTCGGAGCGGTCATCCGGGGCGCCACCGACCACTACGAGCACGTAGCCGGCCAGTGTGCCGCCGGCCTCGGCCGAGTGGCACTGGACACGGGCGTGCCCGTCGTCTTCGGCGTGCTCACCACCGACACCACCGAGGCGGCGCTCGAGCGGGCGGGCGGCAAGCTGGGCAACAAGGGTTTCGAGGCCGCCGTCACCGCCATCGAGATGGCCGACCTGCTGCGCCAGCTGCCCAAGGGCGGGGAGCCCGGCTGAGTGCTCCGCCTCGTCCTTCCCAAGGGGTCGCTCGAGCACGCCACCCTCGAGCTCTTCGAGCACGCCGACCTCGCCGTGCAGCGGGGGTCCGACGTCGACTACCGGGCCACCGTCGACGACCCCCGTATCGACGAGGTTCGCATCCTGCGGCCCCAGGAGATCCCCGACTACGTCGCCGAGGGCCTGTTCGACCTGGGCATCACCGGGAGGGACTGGATCGAGGAGACCGGTCGGGAGGTGGTGTCCCTCGGCGAGCTCCACTACTCCAAGGCCACCGCCCGGCCCGTGCGCATCGTCCTGGCCGTGGCCGCCGACACCGCGGTGAAGAGCGTCGCCGAGCTCCCGAGCGGCCTGCGGGTGTCCACGGAGTACCCGGAGTTGACCCGGCGGTACTTCGAGAAGCAGGGGATCCCCGTCGACGTCCGCCTCTCCTACGGCGCCACCGAGGCCAAGGTGCCCG
>DATACM010000291.1:0-7313 GCA_036259055.1 Acidimicrobiales bacterium
AACACGGTCAACGGCAACGTCACCGTCGGCAACGGCGGCGACGGCATCCGGCTGGAAGGACCGATCTTCGAGAACCGGTTCACCAACGTCGGACCCACCCTGCTCGACCTGGTCACGCCCGACCGGCCGCCGTTCACCACCCCGACCGACTTCCGGGTCATGAGCGGGTCAGGGAGCGGCAACGTGACCGCCCGGCTGGTCCCGATCGACATCGCCATCAACGACAACGGCACGAACAACACCAACCCGGCCGACACCTCCACCAGCGGCTGCGAGCTGTCGGACTACACCGCCGCCGGCTTCCGGCCCGGAGACGTGGCGCTGATCCAGCGGGGGACGTGCACGTTCGTCCAGAAGGTCAGGATCGCCGTAGAGGCCGGCGCCAGCGCCGTCATCATGTTCAACGAGGGCCAGCCCGGCCGCACCAGCTCCAACTTCGGCTCGGTCGGGCCCCAGACGATCCCGGTCCTCTCCGCCAGCTACCAGGTGGGCAGGGACCTCTTCAACCTCGCCCAGGCCGGCCCGGTGACCATCCGCGTCGTGACCAACACCACGAACGTCACGGTTCAGGTGAACGTCGGCGCCGAGAACAACACCCTCATAGGCAACCGCGGCCGCGGCAACGGGGGCGTCGACGGCCGCGACCTGAACCCCAACTGCGACAACAACAACTGGAACCGCAACGAGTTCGGGACCGTCAACCAGGCATGCGTCGCCGCCGGTGGCACCGGGGCGGTGTCGCCCTAAGCCGGCTCGCGGTGAAGGTGGACGGTCAACCAGCTCGTCCCCGGGTCGGTCCTCTCCAGCCGATGAGGGGTACCTCCTTCGAGGAGGACCCAGTCACCCGGCCCCAGCTCCATCCGCTCGCCGTCGACCACGAGGACGGCCGAGCCGGCGAGCACGGCCACCCACTCGTCGTGCTCCTGGCGGTAGTCGACGGGAGCCTCGAGCGCACCCGAGAGGATCTGCTCGACGGCCACGTTGCGCACCCGCACGAGCGTCTCGACCCGCTCCCCGGTGGCCGGTGCCGCCGACGGATCGAGGAGGCGGCCGCGCAACACGGTGCCTACCTCGGAGACCTGGCAGGAGCCACTTCGACGATCAGTTCGCCTAAGTGGCTGCTGAGGAGCCACTTGGACGATCAGTTCGCCCAAATAGCTCGTGATGAGCCACTTCGAGGAACAGTTCGTCAGGGCGGCTCATCTCCGGGATGTCTCTAGGCCACGGCCAGGGCGCCGAGCATGGGGCCGAGCTTGGCCTCGGTCTCCGCCCACTCGGCGTCGGGGTCGGAGTCGGCGAGGATCCCCGCTCCGGCTACCAGGCGGGCACGGGACCCGGCCAGGTCGGCGCAGCGCAGGGCCACCGCCCAGTCGCCGTCGCCGCGGCTGTCGACCCAGCCCACCGGCCCGGCGTAGAGGCCGCGGTCGAAGCCCTCGAGCTCGGCGATGGCGGCCAGGGCGTCGGCCCGGGGGATGCCCCCGACGGCGGGAGTCGGGTGCAGGAGGCCGGCCAGCGCCAGCGCCGAGGGAGCCGGGTCGGCCAGGTGGCCGGCGACGGTGGTGGCGAGGTGGGTCAGGGTCGAGAGGCGGACGAGCTCGGGCTCGGCCCCAGCCATGACCTCGCGGCACACCGGTTCCAGCGCCGCCCGCACCGCCTCGACGACCAGGGCGTGCTCCTCCGCCTCCTTGGCCGACGCCGCCAGTGCCGCCGCCAACCGCTCGTCGTCGGCCCGGTTGCGCCCTCGCGGGGTGGTGCCGGCCATCGGCCGGGACGTCACCCGCCCGCCCCGCCGGCGCACCAGCAGCTCGGGGCTGGCACCGACGAACCCCCCGGCGGCATAGGTGAAGCTCGAGGGATGGGTGGTGCGGAGGTGGTCGAGCACCCGTCGCCGGTCGAAGGGCGTGTCCGCCTCGACCACGACCTCCCGGGCCAGGACGACCTTGGCCAGCGGCCCGGAAGCGATGCGCTGGAGGGCGCCCCGCACCGCTGCCGTCCAGGCCTCGCGGCCGGCGACCTCATCGATGGCTGTCGGGACGGGCCCGGGCTCGGTCGACCACGTGCTCCCCGTCCCGACGGGGTGGTCCAGATGCTCGACGGGGGCGGTCTCGGTGACCCACGCCCGCCCCTGGGGCGTGCAGCCGACGACCACCGCCGGCACCACCAGCTCGCCGTCGACCCCGGCGTGGAAGGGCAGGGCGCCCACGGCCAGAGGCCCGGTGCCGGGCAACCGCAGCGGGTCCTCCACCTCCACCATGCCCAGCAGCTCGGCAACGTCGTCGGCGGCGGCGCGGAACCGGTCGGCACCGCGGCGGACCGGGACGCGGGCGGCGACCCCGGAGGTGGCCAGCCCGCCGCCGTCGTGCAGCCAGACGAAGCCCTCGGCACCGAGGGCGGCGAGCAGGTCGGGCGCGTCGGCGACGGGCCGGGTGCGGCTGACCAGCCCCTCGGACGACTGGCGGATGAGGGTCATGCCCGGGTGCCGGTGAGGAGCTGGGCGATGCCGACCGACAGCAGGCGGCGCCGGGCGTCGGGGAAGCCGGCGTCGACCAGCAGGGACACCAGCCCGTCGCCGGGGGGGAGGTAGGCGACCGACTTGGGCAGGTAGCGGTAGGCGGCCCGGTCCGAGAGCAGGCCGCCCACGAGGGGCACGACCTTGCCGAAGTAGACGGCGTGACCGGTGCGCAGCACCGGGTTGGCCGGCGCCGCCACCTCGAGGAGCGCCACCCGGCCGCCGGGGCGCAGCACCCGGGCGCACTCGGCGAGGAACGGGTCGAGAGCCAGGAAGTTGCGGAGGGCGAACCCGCACACGATGCCGTCGACGGCGCCGTCGGGGACGGGGAGGCGCAGGGCGTCGCCCCGCACGAGCGGCGCCGACGTGCGGGCGGCGGCCAACATGCCCGCCGACCGGTCGACGCCCACCGGGCGCAGCGAGGCGGCGGCCAGCTCGCGGCACAGGTCCCCCGTCCCGCAGGCCAGGTCGAGGACCTTGGAGCCGGCGGGCAGCCCGAGCGACCGCACCGCCCGCCGGCGCCAGCCCACGTCCATGCCGAAGGTGAGCAGGCGGTTGAGCAGGTCGTAGCGGGGGGCGATGCGGTCGAACATCGTCTCGACCGCCCGCACCTTCTCGGCCCCTTCGGGCAGCACGGCCGTCACCCCGTCTGCACCGCCTCCAGCCGCCGCTCGGTCTCCGCCTGCATGCCCTCCCGCTGGACGGCGGCGATCTCCGAAGGCTCCCCCACCGACTCGAGGTGCTCCTGGGCGACCTGCAGGAGGATGCGGCGGAAGTGGTGGGCGACCATGTTCGTCACCGCCGGGAGCAGCGTGCGGAAGGCCTCCACCATCCGCTCCGCCCGCTCCGCCTCGGGCAGGTCGGCGGCGCGGAGAGGCTTGCGCACGTAGGTGTCGAACAGCTCGACGGCCTGGGCCGCCACCTCCCTGGTCATGGCGTGGTGGCGGCGGGAGAGTGCGAGCAGCTCGGGCATGGGCAGGCCCGCCTCGAGCAGGCGCAGCCCACCGGCCAGCAGCTCGACGTCGGCGCCGGTGAAGCGGGGCCCACCCGCCGTCGTGCGGGGCACGAGGAGGCCCTCCCGCACGAGCGACTCGAGGATCGTCGTCGGGACCCTGCAGCGGGCCGCCAGCTCGTCGAGGCCGAACAGCTCCTCCTCCGCCGCGCCGGTGTCGCCCGCCTCGGCCACCGCCGCGGCCAGGTCCTCGTCGGCGGGATCCAGCTCGCCGGCCAGGAAGCGGCGGATGACGGCCAGGCTGAACCCCCGCCGCTGGAGCTCCTTCACCCGCCCGATGCGCTCGAGGTGCTCCTCGGTGTACCAGGCCAGGCGGCCGTCACGCTGGGGCGGCGGGACCAGGCGCTGCTTCTGGTAGTAGCGGACCGTGTCGACCGACACCTCGGCGGCCGCGGCCAGGTCCTCCACCCGCATCCGCATGAGCGCTCATTCTAGGAGCGATCACTCCCACGGTCGAGCCGAGGGCGGCCTCGGGTGGCGACGCCGCAGCTAGCTCTGCCGGGCGGCCAGCTTGTCGCGCACCTGGCGCTTCAGCCGGGAGAGGATGGCCTGCATGCCTCGCAGCCGGAGGGAGGAGATCACCTCGGCCAGCCCCATGCGGTTGTAGAAGTCGTTCGGCGTGGCCAGCACCGTCTCCGCCGGCGCCCCGTTGAGCCCGCTCCAGAGGATGCCGGCGAAGCCGCGGGTGGTGGGCGACTCCGCTGGCACGTCGAAGTACAGGCTGACCCGGTCCTGGTCGTCCACCTCGGTGGCCAGGAAGAACGGCGTCTGGCACTCGGGGACGGGCTCCATGAGCTCGCGGTGGCCGACCAGCTCCGGCGGCAGCGGCGGCACCTTGCGGGAGTACTCGAGCAGCGCCTGGGCCCGCAGGTCCTTCGGCGCGCCGGCGAAGAGATCGACGATGCGCTCCAGCTCGGGGGCGGTGGTGCTCACGGCCCCATCATCTCACCTCCGGTGAGCGCCTCCGGTCGAATCGTGACGGAAAAGGTCGGGAATTACGCCTAGGCTGTGGACAGCACGCCAGAGAGGGAGGTCATTTCATGCCTGTCCCGCCCGATCCCGCCCCGGAGCTCCAGCAGTACTCCCATCCCGAGATGCTGGTGACCACCGAGTGGCTGGCCCAGCACCGCGAAGACCCCGGCCTGGTGATCGTCGAGTCCGACGAGGACGTGCTGCTCTACGACACCGGTCACATCCCCGGCGCCATCAAGGTCGACTGGCACCTCGACCTCAACGACCCGATCACCCGCGACTACGTCGACGGCGAGGGGTTCGCCCGGCTGTGCTCGAAGAACGGCATCAGCCGCGACGACACCGTCGTCTTCTACGGGGACAACTTCAACTGGTGGGCGGCCTACGCCCTGTGGGTGTTCACCCTCTTCGGCCATCCCGACGTCCGCCTGCTCAACGGTGGCCGCATGAAGTGGGTGCAGGAAGGGCGGGAGATGACGACCGAGGTGCCCGCCCGCACGCCCACCGAGTACCCGGTGGTCGAGCGCAACGACACCCCGATCCGCGCCTTCCGCGAGGACGTGATGGCCCATCTCGGCGGCGGCAAGCTGGTCGACGTGCGCTCGCCCGGCGAGTACTCCGGTGAGCTGCTGCACATGCCCGACTACCCCCAGGAGGGCGCCCTCCGGGGCGGTCACATCCCGGGCGCGGCGAGCAAGCCGTGGAAGAACGCGGCCAACGACGACGGCACCTTCAAGGGCGCCGAGGACCTGCACGCCATCTACGAGAAGGAGCTCGGCCTCTCCGAGAGCGACGACGTCATCGTCTACTGCCGGATCGGCGAGCGCTCGAGCCACACCTGGTTCGTGTTGCAGCACCTCCTCGGCTTCCCCACCGTCCGCAACTACGACGGCTCGTGGACCGAGTGGGGGAACCTCGTGCGGGCGCCCATCGAGCGGTAACCCCGACGCCGCCACCTCCTGCCGTCCGTCGGGCGGCCGTCCTCGTCGTCGCTCTGTCGCTCCTCGCCGGGGCGTGCGCGGGCGGCGGCGGGGACGGCGAGGCCCGCCCGGGCCTTCCGGCGGAGGCGGCCGCCGACGTCTCCGCCACCGCCGGCGGCACGGTGCGCTTGGGCGACGCCGCCATCACCGTGCCCCCCGGTGCGCTCAGCGCCGACGCCAGGGTGACGATCCGGCGGGCGGGCGAGAGCCGGCCGGCGCCACCCGGGCCGCCAATGGCCCGGGTGCTGGGCGAGCCCTACCTGTTCGCCATCGACGGGGCCACCCTGCGGGCGCCGGCCTCCGTCACCGTCCCCTACGACCCCGGCCGGGTCCCCGCCGAGAGCGAGTCGCTGGCACCGTTCGTCGCCGCCTACGACGACGGTGCCCGGGGATGGCAGCCGGCCCCGTCGTCCACCGCGCCGGGCCGGCCCACGGTCACCCACCAGACCGACCGGGTGTCGTGGCGGCAGGCCTGGACCTGGCTCGTCCCCACCGCGCGCGAGGGCCTCACCGGCACGGTCACCGGGCTGTTCGGGCTGGCCGGGGGGCGGGCGCCGGCGCCGGTGTGCGAGAGCGAGCCCCCGTCCGGCCTGGCGCTGGAGCCCCCGGTCGGCGACGCCCTCCTGGCCTGCGTGGCCGAACGGGGCGCCAGCCCGGCCCCGGGCACGGCGACCGCCGCCGGGCTCACCATCGCCAACAACCGGCCCTTCTCGGTCGTCGTGCGGCGTCCCTCGGGAGCCAGCCTGGAGCGGGCGACGCGCGGCGGGCTCTACGACCGCCTCGAGGCCCAGCTGTCCCGGGCGTTCCCCTCGGCGGCGTTCGTACCCGGAGGCGGCACGGCCGAGTTCCGGCTCGCCCTGCCGGCCACGCCCGTCACCTACGAGCTCACCTCGGCACCTCAGCCGCTCAGCGCCGCGCTGGACGTGCTCACCGCGGCGGTGAGCCTCTTTGCGCCGGCCGACGTCGTCCTGGTCCCACCGGTGGCCGACTGCCTGGTGCGCGCCCTCGGCCCCGGCCGGGCCGGCGACGACAGGGGCCCGTCGCTGGCCGCCGTCCCGGAGCGGGTCGTGGCGTGCGTGGAGTCCGTCGACCGGGCCAACCCGGTGGCGCTGATCCTGTCCCGGCTGCGGGAGGCCTTGGCCGAGACCATGGGGTCCACCGACCTGGTGACGGGCGACGCGAGCGCCGCCCGCGGTCGGGTGGGCGTGAAGTGGACGCCGGCCGAGCGCCTGACGCCCGAGTCCCGGCTACGAGTAGGCGGGATCGGTCCGGTGCGGATCGGCATGACCCTCGCCGACGCCTCAGCCGCCTCCGGCCTCCACTTCGCCGTCGACCCTCGCAGCTCGCCCCACCCGGAGCGGTGCGGCGTCGCCGTACCCGAGGGGGTGCCTCCCGGCCTGAGCTTCATGGTGGAGGGAGGGACCACGATCGTCCGCATCGACGTCCGGGGCGCGGAGGGAAGCCCCCCCACGATCGCCACCGAGGCGGGCATCCGTGTGGGCAGCCCCGAAGAGGACGTGGCCGCCGCCTATCCGGGGATCGCGGTGCGGCCCCACCCGTCCGTTCCGGGAGGGCACTACCTCGTCCACGTCCCCGACGACCCCAGGGTCAGGGGGTTCGAGCTCCTGTTCGAGACCGACGGCAAGGTGGTCACCAGCTTCCGCTCCGGCGTCATCGCCGTCGTCGACGCCCCGGAAGGATGCCGCTGATTTCGCCTCGCAACCGGAGGTTGCTCCGGGACTTAAGGAAACCGCCTGCGCTCCTATCGTGTTCCTCGACCTTCACGACAAGGCAACAGCGCAGGCGGTTTCCTTTCGTCCCGGCGGCGAGCTCTGACGTG
>DATACM010000292.1:0-8841 GCA_036259055.1 Acidimicrobiales bacterium
ACAGCTGGCGCTCGTCGCCCGGGTACTCCTCGGCCAGGCGGGCCACCGTCTCCCGGGCCCGGCCCCGGGCGGTGCGCGGACGTCCCATGGGACGGCCGACTGTAGGAGCGTGGCCGGGGCCGCGCCGGGTGGACGGTACTGTCGCCGGGTGGCCCACCTGGAGGTCAAGCGCCAGATGGGCCGCGGCGACATCGCCGCCGTCTCCGAGCTGCTGGACGTCGCCGCCGCCGTCGACGGCCACGCCCCCCTCGGCGAGCACCAGTGGCTCGACCTCGTCCACGGCGGTCGAGAGGGCTTCGCCGGCCTGGTGGCGTGGGAGCCCGGCCACGACCACCCGGTGGGCTACGCCCAGCTGACCCGGGACGACAACGCCGAGCGCCGGAGCTGGGCCCTCGAGTTCGTCGTCGACCCCCACCACCGCCAGGCCAACGCCGACATCGGCCCCGCCCTGGTGGAGAAGGCGCTCGACGTGGTGCGGGCCGAGGGAGGCGGCCACGTCCATCTCTGGGTGCCCAAGCCCGGTCCCGAGCACGACCGCTTGGCCGCCGCCGTCGGCCTGGCCCGGGGCCGGGAGCTCCGCCAACTGCGGCGGACCCTGCCCGTGCCCCACGACGACCCTCCGCTGGCGGTGCGCCCCTTCCGTCCCGGCCAGGACGAGGAGGCGTGGCTCGAGGTCAACAACCGGGCCTTCAACTGGCACGAGGAGCAGGGAGGGTGGGACCTGGAGACGCTCCGTGACCGGGAGACGCAGCCCTGGTTCGACCCCGAGGGCTTCCTGCTCCACGAGCGGGACGGGCGGCTGGCCGGCTTCTGCTGGACCAAGGTCCACGACGACCACGACCCGCCGCTGGGCGAGATCTACGTCGTAGCGGTGGACCCTGCCTACCAGGGGCAGGGACTGGGGCGGGGGCTCACCCTGGCCGGCCTCGACTGGCTGGCGGGGCGGGGCCTCCACGTCGGCATGCTGTACGTCGACGCCGAGAACGTCCCCGCCCTGCGCCTCTACGAGTCACTCGGGTTCACCGTCGACCATGTCGACCGGGCCTACATCACCGACGTGAAGCCGGCCGCCTGACCGCGGCTCAGCCCACCCCGACCCCGACAGCCGAGCCGATGCCGTAGGTGACGGCGGCGGGGACCGCCGACCAAAGCAGCTGGCGGGCCGCCGAGCGCAGGACGGACCGGCCGGTGAAGCCCGCCAGCGCCGCTCCGACGCCGAGGGCGGCGACCACGCCGAGGACCACCGAGGCCACGATGGCCGCCCCGCCCCGGGTGAACAGCCACGGGACGAGGGGCAGGACGGCGCCGGCAGCGAACGCCAGGAACGACGACACCGCCGCCGCCCCGGGCGAGCCGAGCGCAGTGGGGTCGATGCCGAGCTCCTCCCGGGCGTGGGTCTCCAGGGCCACCTCGGGGTCGCGCATCATCTCGGCGGCCAGGTGGTCGGCGGCTTCGGGGTCGATCCCCCGGGAGCGGTAGATGGCGGCCAGCTCGCGGCGCTCGCCCTCGGGATGGCGCCGGAGCTCGAGCTTCTCCATCTCGAGCTCGCGCTCGAGCAGCTCGCTCTGGGCGGTCATCGAGATCCACTCCCCCGCGGCCATGGAGAACGCCCCGCTCAGCAGCCCGGCAAGGCCGGCGAGGCGGACGACGCCCGGGGCCGGGTTGGCGGCGGCGACCCCCAGGATGAGGGCGACGTTGGAGACCAGCCCGTCGCTCACCCCGAACACGGCCGCGCGCGCGGCGCCGCCCTGGACGTTGCGGTGGTGGTGCTCGGGCACGGGCGCATGCCGCTCGTCGGCGGGCGCCGGCGCCTCGTCGGCCGCGCGCGGGCGGGCGGGATCGGTGGGCGGAGAGGCCATGGTCGTCCGTTTCAACGTATCCGTCGCGACGGCTGTTCCTCCCGGACCGCCCGCCGACGGCGCCCGCCTGGGGCAAGATCGCGAGGTGGCCTCCCGCCTCGACCTGACCCGCGCCGAGCTGGCCGAGCTCCTGGCCGGCGAGCCGTCCTATCGCGCCGGCCAGGTGTGGCGGGGGCTGCACCAGGGGCTCGATCCCGGGGAGATGACCGACCTGCCGCAGGCTCTGCGCCGGCGCCTCAGCGAGGAGCTGCCGGGTGGTCTGGCGCCCCGGGCGACCTCGACCACCGACGGCGGGGACACGGTCAAGTGGCTGTGGCACCTCTCGGACGGGGCGGCGGTCGAGACGGTGCTCATGCACTATCCCGACCGGACGACGGTGTGCGTGTCCACCCAGGCGGGCTGCGCCATGGCCTGCTCCTTCTGCGCCACCGGCCAGGCCGGCTTCCGGCGTCACCTCACGGCCGGGGAGATCGTCGAACAGGTCGTGCGGGCGCGCCGGGCCGCCCTCCCCCGCCGGCTCTCGAACGTCGTGTTCATGGGGATGGGAGAGCCCCTTGCGAACTACGGGCCGACCTGGGCGGCGGTGGAGCGGCTGCACGACGACCTCGGCATCTCCGCCCGTCACCTCACGGTGTCGACCGTCGGGCTGGTTCCGGGGGTGCTCCGGCTGGCGGGCGAGCGCCTGCCCGTCAACCTGGCCGTGTCCCTGCACGCCGCCAACGACGAGCTCCGCGACGAGCTGGTGCCGATCAACCGGCGGTGGCCCCTGTCCGTGCTGATGGACGCCTGCCGGACCTACGTCGAGGCCAAAGGGCGGCGGCTCTCGTTCGAATGGGCCCTGATCGACGGCGTCAACGACCGGCCGTCCGACGCCGACGAGCTGGCCGCCCTCGCCCGGCCGCTGGGCGCCCACGTCAACCTCATCCCCCTGAACCCGACGCCGGGCTACCCGGCCGCCGGCACGCCACCCGCCGGCGTGCGGGCGTTTCGCGCCCGGCTGCGGTCGCTCGGCGCCAACGCCACCGTCCGCCGCAACCGCGGCACCGACATCGACGCCGCCTGCGGCCAGCTGGCCGGGTCGGCGCCCGTCCCGCTCACCTCACCAGGACGGTGACCCCGTCGGTGGCGCGGACCGCCCGCCACAGGCGCTCGGCCCGTTCCACCCTCGCGCCCGACCAGACCACCGACTCGCGGGCCTCGCCTTCGACGACCGCGCCGTGACCCACGACGGTGTGCCCGCCCGACGACGTGAGGTTGGCGGCGAGGTAGTCGGCGGGGGTGCCGCAGTCGAAGAAGGGCCCGTCGTGAGGGACCAGGTCCAGGTCTGCGCCGGGCGTGAGGTGGCGCCAGGAGACCTCCCAGAGCCCGGCGGGCGCGTCGGGCAGTGGCCGGACGTGCTCCCAAGGCAGTACCGCGGCACCGATGTAACGACGGTCGCCCCACGTCCCCCGGGCCGGGTCGGAGACGGTCAGGAGCCGAGCGCGCGCGCCGTCCCAGCCGCCGACCAGCGCACCGACGTCCGCCCGGTGCCAGGCGTCGGCGTTGAGCACGAGCACGGGCCGGCCGTCGATCCAGTCCCGGAGGTGCCCCAGGGCGCCTGCCGTCCCCAGCGCTTCGGGCTCCTCCACCGACAGGTGGACGCCCGGCCACCTCTCCTCCACGTGGGCCGCCAGCCGGGTCCGCTGGTGGTGGGCGTTGACCGCCACCGCGGTCGTGACCGAGAAGGCACGGGCCAGCGCCTGGTCGAGAAGGGGCACCCCGCCCACCGGGCACAGGGACTTGGGCAGGAGGCGGGTCAGGGGGCGCAGGCGCCGGCCCGCTCCGGCGGCCAGCACCACGGCGACGAGATGGTCAGTCATCAACGCCCGGCGCCTGACAGACTGTGGGGCCATGAGAGAGACGCGGCGCTGGGTCAACCCCGCCCAGCCCCAGACCCTTCAGATCGCCGTCTTCCTCCTCTACATCAACGCCGCGTTCGCGCTGCTCGACATGCTCCTCTACCCGAGCGCCCGCTCGCTGTTCAGCATCCTGCTGATCGCCGCCGGGGTGGCCGCCGGGTACAACATCGCCAACGAGCGCAAGTTCGGCTACGCCCTCGGCATCGTCATGGCCTTCCTGCCCTTCGGCCTCCGGTTCTTCGTGTTCGGGAACCCCTTGGAAGGAGCGGGGCTGATCTCGCTGGTGTTCGAGATCGCCCTGGTGGCGCTCTTGCTGCACCCGATGAGCCGCGACTACCAGCGCATCTGGTTCAAGTAGCGCTGCCCTGAGCCCCCTGGTCCGCGACGCCGCCGAGGTGCTCATGGTGGTGGCCGTCGGCGGCATGCTCTGGTCGGCCGTCGCCCGCGTACGGCGTCGAGAGATCGAGCCCGTGCGCTGCCCGGGCTGCGGGCGGACCGTGTCCCGGGCCTACCCCCGGTGCCGGCATTGCCAGGAGCCGATCGGCTGACCCCTAGGCTCGGGGCATGAACCGTCTGGCCAACGAGACCAGTCCCTACCTGCAGCAGCACAAGGACAACCCCGTCGACTGGTACCCCTGGGGCGACGAGGCGTTCGCCCGGGCCCGCGCCGAGGACAAGCCCATCCTCCTCTCGGTGGGCTACGCCGCGTGCCACTGGTGCCACGTGATGGCCCACGAGTCCTTCGAGGATCCCGCAACGGCCGAGCTCATGAACGAGCTCTTCGTCAACGTCAAGGTCGACCGCGAGGAGCGGCCCGACGTCGACTCGATCTACATGGAGGCGGTGCAGGCGATGAGCGGCCACGGCGGCTGGCCGATGACGGTGTTCCTCACCCCCGACGGCGAGCCCTTCTTCGGCGGCACGTACTTCCCGCCCGAGCCCAGGATGAACATGCCCTCCTTCGGCCAGGTGTGCCAGGCGGTGGCGGAGCTGTGGAGGGAGCGGCGCCCCGACGTCCTCGCCCAGGCCAAGAACCTGGCCGGCGCCCTCGACCAGGTGGCCAGCGCCCTGGCTCCGGCGGGCGGCGAACGTCCCGGGCTGGAGGTCGTGCGGGCCGCCCGCGACGCCCTGGCCGCCCGCTTCGACAACCAGTACGGCGGCTTCGGCCGGGCTCCCAAGTTCCCCCAGCCCGACCAGGTGGAGCTCCTGTTGCGTCACCACGTGCGCGAGGGCGACGAGGTGTCGCTGGCGCGGGTGACGATGACCCTCGACGCCATGGCGTCGGGCGGGATCTACGACCACCTCGGGGGCGGGTTCCACCGGTACTCGGTCGACCAGCGGTGGCTCGTCCCCCACTTCGAGAAGATGCTGTACGACCAGGCTTTGGTGGCGCGCGCCTATCTCCACGCCTGGCAGGTGACGGGCGAGGCGCGGTACCTGCAGGTGCTGTCCGAGACCGTCGACTACGTGCGCCGCGACCTGCGCCATTCGGAGGGGGGGTTCCTCTCGTCGGAGGACGCCGACTCCGAGGGCGTCGAGGGCAAGTTCTACGTGTGGTCCAAGGCGGAGATGGAGTCGGTCGCGGGCGCCGACGCCGCCGACGCGGTGGCCTGGTGGGGCGTCACCGCCGCCGGCAACTTCGAGGGGTCCAACATCCTCCACCGGCCGGTGCGGGGCGATCTGATCAGGCCCGAGCCGGTGGAGCGGGCCCGCCAGGCGCTGTTCGCGGCCCGGGAGAAGCGGGTGCGGCCCGGCCTCGACGACAAGGTGCTGACGGAGTGGAACGGCCTGTTCCTCGCCACCCTCGCCGAGGCCGCTGCGGCCACCGGCCGCGACGACTGGCTGGTCGACGCCCGCACCGCCGGGGAGTTCCTGCTGCGCGCTTTGCGGCGGCCGGAGGACGGGCGCTGGCTGCGGTCGTGGCAGGGGGGACGGGCCCGCCACCTGGCCTACGCCGGGGACCACGCCGCCATGGTCGACGCGTTGACCCGGTTGGCCGAGGCCACCGGCGAGGCTCGCTGGGTCGAGGCGGCGCGGGGCACCGCCGACGCCATGCTCGAGCTGTTCTGGGACGACGCCAACGGCGGCCTGTTCACCACCGGGTCCGACGCCGAGCGCCTCATCACCCGCTCGAAGGACATCCTCGACAACGTCATCCCCTCTGCCAACGGGGCAGCCGCGGTGGCCCTGCATCGCCTGGGGGCGTTGGTCGGCGAGCCGCGCTACCACGACCGGGCCGAGGCCATCGTCGCCCTGGTGGCCGAGGCGCTGCGCCAGCATCCCGCCGCGTTCTGCCACCTGCTGGGTGCGGTCGAGCTGGGGGCCGAGCCGGTGGTGGAGGTGGCCGTCGTCGGCGACCGCCCCGACCTGGTGGGCGCCGTGCAGCGGCGGTGGCTGCCGCAGGTCGTGCTGGCCTGGGGCGAGCGCTACCCGTCGCCCCTCTTCGAGGGAAGGCGCGACGGCCTCGCCTACGTCTGCCGCAACTACGCCTGCCAGGCGCCCACCGGCGACGTGGACGAGCTCCTGGCCCAGCTCGCGGCCTGATCTACCACCTCCCGCGGTGGACGACCTCGTCGAGAGGGCGGCGGCCGCGGGCGAGGGACGCCGACGGTTCGTGGGGTAAGGGATGGCCGATGGCCACCGCCCCGACCGGCATGTGGTCGGCGGGCACGCCGAAGCCCGCTCGCACGCCTTCGGGATCGGCGACGCCGAAGAAGAGGGCCCCGAGGCCCGCGTCGACCGCGGTGAGGAGGAGGAGCAAGGCGGCGAAGCCGGTGTCGACGTACCACCAGGGCACCGCGCCGATGTCGGTGTGGGCCTTGTCCGCCTCGGCGTAGCGGTCGCGGTACGCCCGCTCGCTGACCAGGCACACGACGATGAGGGGCGCTCGCAGGACCCCGGGCCAGCGGCGGCGGGCGCCGTCTTGGCCGGGGGGCGACGACGCCTCCCAGAACCGCCCGGTCTGCTCGGGCCCCTCGAGGACGAGGAAGGCCCAGCCCTGGGTGAACCCGGCCGAGGGGGCGCGCACGGCGTTGGCGAGGAGCCGGTCGACGACGTCCGCGTCGATCGGGCGGTCGTCGAAGTTGCGCACCATCCGCCGCCGCCGGACCACGTCCTGGAACTCCATGCGGAGATTCTGGGTCAGCGGACCATCCACCACTCGCCGGCCGGCGGGCGTCACGATGACGGCGTGCGCGCTGCGGTACCCGTCCTGGTCGCGGTGGAGGGTGCTGAGCTTCGCATGCTGGTCCTGGTCGCGGGGGTCGACGGGTGCGTGGGCGTCGACCTGGAGTCGGGCGCCTTCGTGCGGGCCAGCTATCGCCGCGGCGGCGACAGTGACGCCGACCTGGCGCCGTTCGACGTGGTGGTCGGCGAGGTGGCGACCGCCGACGAGCCCCCCGACGTGTCCCGGCCGGAGACGGTCACCCTGGCCGCACCGCCGCGGCGGACGGGCTACCTCACGGCGAGGAAGGCCGAGCGCTACCTGACCCCACTGCACCACCCGAACCGGGCGCCGCTCCTCGGGTTCCCCGGGCCGACCGTCCCCTACTGGACCCTCGCCGGCGACCGGCCGTCGCTCACCCTGGTCGAGCTCGTCGCCGGTCCCCAGGTCCGCCGGGTCCGGTGGGGCTGGGAGTGCCGCTTCCCCTGGCACGGCGCCCGCCATGCCTTCCCCCTCACCGACGCCCGGGTCACCAGCCTGCTCGACGAGGTGGGCTGGCCCCGGTACTCCTCCCGCGACCTGCATCGCCTCCTCGGCTACCGCACCCGCCGCGCCCTGGTGATGCTCACCCCGCCCCGCCACGGCTACTGCTACAAGGTGGTCGCCGCGCTGCTGCCGGCCGGCTGAGCGCTCCTCCGAACTGGCGGTGGTTTCTTGCACTAGGGCGCAAGAATCCACCGCAGGAACGGGCCATGTCACAGGCTGGCGCTTCACTGGTGGGATGGCATGGACGGAACTCGACACTCGCCTCGCCTCTATCGCCGAGGCCCAGCATGGCATCATCACCTATCGGCAAGCGATCGCCGCGGGTGCCACAGCGGCTTCCATCCACCACCGGTGCCGCACCGGCCAGTGGCAACCGGTGGCCCAAGGCGTGTACCGAGTGGCCGGGAGCGACCGCACGTGGCGGCAGTCGCTGGTAGCCGCGGTCTTCTCCGCCGGTCCTGGGTCCGTCGCTTCCCACCGGTCCGCCGCCGCTCTGTGGGGCCTCCCGGGGTTCGACCCCGGCCCCCTGGAGGTGCTACGGCCTCGCCACACCGACCACCGTTGCTCGATGGGAAGGGTCCACGAAACACAGGTGCTCCCGCCCGCTCACTGGACGGTCGTCGACGCTGTCCCGGTGACGGGCCCGGCCCGCACGATCTTCGACCTCGCCGGCGCCATCAGCGCCCGGCGCACCGAGCGGGTCCTTGACACGTGTCTCAGCCGGCGGCTCGTCGACCTGCCCACCATGCGGGCCATGCTGAGTGACCTGGGCCGCCGCGGCCGCGCCGGGACGCGCCTCATCCGCCGGCTCCTCGACGAGCGCGGCCCGGACTACGTGGCGCCGGCGAGCGAGCTCGAGCACCGGATGCTGGAAGTGCTCGTCGCCGCCGGCGTGCCCCGACCGCAGCGCCAGGTGTGGGCGGGCGGCAGCCACGTCGGCGGCAGGGTCGACTTCGCCTATCCCAACCACGGAGTGCTCATCGAAGCGGACAGCCGCGTGCACCACATGAGCAAGCTGGACTTCGAGGCCGACCGTCGTCGCGACAACTGGCTGATGGCGGCAGGATGGCGAGTGCTGCGCATCACCTGGGAGCAGGTGACGGCCCGGCCCTCCGAGGTCGTCGCGTTGGTGCGCGAAGCCCTCCGCGCCGCTGCCTGAGCGAACCGGCGGTGACTTGTGGCGTCGCGGCGAAAGAAATCACCGCCGGTTCGAGAGGCAGAGGCGGCTCAGACCAGCGTGGCGAGGTGCTCGGCCATGGCCCAGCCGAAGGCCACCAGGGCGTCGCCGCGATCGCGGTCGAGGGGGGTGAAGAAGGCGGCGACGTCGGGGTCGACAGAGGACGGCTCGGCGCTCTCGTAGTCGAGCACGAGCGGC
>DATACM010000293.1:0-1758 GCA_036259055.1 Acidimicrobiales bacterium
GGTGGCTAGGGTGGCGGCCACCGGACTGGCGGTGAGCGGCGGGGGGAGGCGGAGTGGCGGCGAGGATCACGTCGAGAGATCGGGCCGCGACGTCGGCGGCGGCCAAGACGGTGCGGGTCTGGGAGGACGATCCCCTCGCCACCGGTGCGGTCCCGATCGAGCGGCCGGTCCCGAAGTTGCCGACGGGGCGGATGAGGGTGACGATCGACGTAGCCGCGCCGCCGGCCCGGCCCTACGAGCCGGGCACGCTCGAGTTCCGTTACTGGGTGGCGGCGGAAGCCCTCAAACGGGCGGTGTCGTTCTGGTCGCCGCTGCTCCCGAGCAGGACGACGTGGCAACAGGGCAACACCCTTCCCGTACGTCTCGACGCCGGCGACCGGCTCAACGCGCTGTACAACCGGGCGAGCCTCGTGTTCTTCCACTCGACCGTCGAGGGCGTGACGATCTTCACCGGGGAGAGCCCGGACGTTGTATCCCACGAGGTCGGCCATGCCGTCCTCGACGCCGTGCGCCCACAGCTCTGGGACGCCATGAGCCACGAGGTTGCAGCGTTCCACGAGTCGTTCGGCGACATCTCGGCTGTGCTGACCGCCCTGCAGCTGCCCACTGTGCGGCAGCGCTTCGTCGCCGAGACCACCGGGCGCTACCGGGCATCCCGCGTCTCACGAGTCGCCGAGCAACTCGGCTGGGGGGTCCGCCAGCGCCAACCGTGCAGCGTGGAGCCCGACTGCCTGCGCAACGCGGTCAACTGCTTCGCCTACCAACCGCCCGACCAGCTGCCCCTCCGGGGGCCTGCGTCGACGCTCTCGTCAGCGCCGCACTCGTTCTCCCGGGTGTTTACGGGGGCGTTCTTCGAGGCCTTCGCCGGGATGGTGGTCACCCTCAGCCTCCAGCCAACGGCCGATCACGTGCTCGAGGCCAGCGTTGACGCCGGCCGGCTCCTGATCGCGGCCGTGCAGGCGGCGCCGATCGCCCCGGCGTACTACGCCCAGGTCGCCGGGCACCTTCTCGACGCCGACCGCACCCTCTTCGCTGGCAAGTACGCCAACGCCCTCCGGTTCGGGTTGCTCTCCCGGGGCGTGCTCTCCCCGCCCAGCGCGGGAGGCGTTGCTGAACCGGCGGCCGCCGCCGCGGCTGTACCGTCCGCGCCCCGCCGCCGGGCGTCCCAACGCGGGGAGGAGCTGCCCGTGGTCGCCGTGCCGGCTCACGAGCTGGGCCTGGGAGACCGGCCCCTGCTCGTCCGGGCGCCGACGGAGTCGGGACGCTTGGCGCTGGCGGCCGCCACCAACGTCGACGGTGCACCAGCGCGGGCCCCGTCGGCCGAGTCCGCCGCCCGTGCCTTCCTCGCCGAGCTGGTCATGCGCGACCGGATCCGGCGGCCCGACGAGACCCCGGTCGACATCGCCGAGCCGCACGTTCGCCTCCGGACCCACGAGGTGGTGGAGGAAGGCGGCGATCTCGTCGTCGTGCGCCGACTGTTCGAGCGCGCCGGTACCCTCCCAGCTGGTGCCTGAGCCGCCCGACGAGCGCGACGAAGAGGCCGAGTCACGCTACGTCCGTGACCTAATCGCCCGCGGAGAGGCGGCCGAACTCGACGAGCACGGCGAGCTCCCGGAGCACGCCACCCACGAGATCTACATCGACGAGCAGGGCCGCCGGCGCGTCCGGCGTCGCCGCTTCTTCGCCAGCTGACCCGCTCGGCAGTCAACTCGACTCGCCGACCTCTGCGAGCCGGCGGGTGAGGTAGCGGCGCTCGGG
>DATACM010000294.1:0-2135 GCA_036259055.1 Acidimicrobiales bacterium
CGGTCGCCCTTCTTGAGCTTCATCACAGAACCTCTGGAGCCAACGAGATGATCCTCATGAACTTCTTGTCGCGGAGCTCGCGGCCCACGGGGCCGAAGATGCGGGTGCCCCGGGGCTGGAGCTGGTCGTTGATGAGCACGGCGGCGTTCTCGTCGAAGCGGATGTAGGAGCCGTCGGGACGGCGCTTCTCCTTCTTGGTGCGGACGACGACGCACTTGACGACGTCTCCGCGCTTCACCGAGGTGCCCGGGATGGCGTCCTTGACGGTGGCGACGAAGATGTCGCCGATCGACGCGTACCGTCGCTTCGAGCCACCCAGCACCTTGATGCAGAGCACCTCCTTGGCCCCGGAGTTGTCGGCCACCCGCAGGCGCGACTCCTGCTGGATCATCGGGCCCGCTCCAGGACCTCGACCACCCGCCACCGCTTGCGCTTGGAGAGCGGACGGGTCTCGCTCACGCGGACACGGTCGCCGACCTTGAGGTCGTTGACCTCGTCATGGGCGAGCACCCGCTTGGTGCGCTGGACGGTCTTGGCGTAGCGGGAGTGACGCACCCGCTCCACCACGGCCACGACCGCCGTCTTGTCCATGGCGGTGGAGACGACGACGCCCTCCCGGACCTTGCGCCGGTTGGGGCGGGCCTCCGTCGCGGCCACCGGCTCGGGGGCCCGCTCGGGGGCCGGCGGCGGGGTGGGCTGCTGGTCAGCCACGGCTCGGCTCCTCGTCCTGGCCGCCGGGTCGGCCCGCCTCTGCTCCCACGCCGGCGATCACCCCGCGTCGACTGGCCTCCACTCGGGCCCGGCGCTGGGCGGCCTGCTCCTCCAGGCGGGCCTGCTCGGCCGCTTCCTCGGCCTCCGCCGCCTCGATCTCCCTCTCCCGCAGGAGGGTCTTGATGCGGGCCACGTCACGCCTCACCTGGCCCAGGCGGGCGTAGTTGTCGAGCTGTCCGGTGACGTGCTGGAAGCGCAGGTTGAACAGCTCCTGGCTCGCCTCGGCCAAGCGGTTCTCCAGCTCGTCGTCGTCCATCTCGCGGAACTCCGACGCCTTCGTCACGTGACGACCTCCTCGGAGCGGACGACGAACTTGGCCTTGATCGGGAGCTTCTGGATGGCCCGCCCCATGGCCTCTCGGGCCAGCTCCTCGTTGACCCCGGCCAGCTCGAACATGACCCGTCCCGGCTTCACCACCGCGACCCAGTGCTCGGGGTTGCCCTTGCCCGACCCCATGCGGGTCTCGGCCGGCTTGGCCGTGACCGGCTTGTCGGGAAAGACGTTGATCCACACCTTGCCGCCACGCTTGATGTGGCGGGTCATGGCGATTCGGGCGGCCTCGATCTGGCGGGCGGTGATCCAGCCCGGCTCCATCGCCTGGATCCCGAAGTCGCCGTAGGCGATCTGGGTGCCGCCCTTGGCGGTTCCCGTCCGCCGGCCCCGGTGCTGCTTGCGGTGCTTGACCCGCTTCGGCATCAGCATGGTCAGTCGTCCCCCGTGCGGAAGTGGGGCGCCTCGTGGTGCTGGCGGGTGCGCCGCTCGATCTCCTCCTCCTCGGCGAGCAGGCGCTCCAGCTCGGGGTCGGCCTCCCGGATGACCGGCGTCGCCTCGGCGGCGGCGTCGTCGGTCGGGGCGGCGACCGCCGCCACTTCCTCCTGGTCGGGGCGCCGGCGGCCTCCGCCGGCGGAGATGATGCGGCGGGGGCGGGCCTGGCCCGAGGTCTCTCCGACCGCCATGGCCGCCTCGCGGGAGATCTTGTCCTCGCCCGACGTGCGGTAGGGGAGGATGTCGCCCTTGTAGATCCAGACCTTGACGCCGATGCGCCCGAACGTGGTGCGGGCCTCGCGGAAGCCGTAGTCGATGTCGGAGCGCAGGGTGTGCAGCGGGACCCGTCCCTCGCGGTACCACTCGCTCCGCGCCATCTCCGAGCCGCCCAGCCGGCCGGAGCACTGCACACGGATGCCCTGGGCGCCCGCCTTCTGGGCCGTCTGCACGGCCCGCTTCATGGCCCGGCGGAAGCTCACCCGTCCGGCCAGCTGGTCGGCGACGCCCTGGGCGATGAGGGCGGCGTCGAGCTCGGGCTGCTTGATCTCCTGGATGTTGAGCTGGATCTTGGCGTTGTTGGTCATCTTGGCCAGGTCGGC
>DATACM010000295.1:0-3505 GCA_036259055.1 Acidimicrobiales bacterium
GGCGCGGCTGGCCCGCCGGGGTGTGGCCCACGCCGCCCAGGACCGCGGCGTGCTGCCCAGCCTGACCGTGGCCGAGCAGCTGCGGCTGGCCGCCCGGGCCGGCGGCGCCGGGGGGGCCGAAGGCAAACCGCGGGAGGCGGCGGTCGACGACGCGCTGGCCCGGGTGCCCTCCGTCCGGCCGTTGCTGGGACGTCGGGGCGGTCAGCTCTCGGGCGGGGAGCAGCAGCTCGTGTCGGTGGCCCGGGCCCTCGCCGCCCGCCCCCGGCTGCTCCTCGTCGACGAGCTCAGCCTCGGCTTGGCCCACCCGCTGGTGGGGGAGCTGCTCTCGGTGGTGCGGGCCGTGGCCGACGGTGGCGCCGGCGTCCTCCTCGTCGAGCAGTTCGCCCCCCTGGCCCTCTCGGTGGCCGACCGGGGCTACGTACTCCGGCGGGGGCGGGTGGTGGCCGAGGGCCCGGCCGAGGACCTTGCATCCCACCCTGACGTGCTCGAGTCCGCCTACCTCGGCGTCCGTCGCCGTCCGCCCGGTTCCGGCGCCGGCGGCCAGGCGTGAGAGTGTGTGCTCGATGCGCGTAGGGATCCTCGGAGGCACGGGCCCGGCCGGCCGGGGGCTGGCGGCCCGGCTGGCGGCGGCCGGCGTCAACGTCGTCATCGGCTCGCGGTCTCCCGAGCGGGCGGCGTCGACGTGCGAGGAGATCCGGCGGCGCTGGTCCGAGCACGACATGTGGGTCGAGCCGGGTGAGAACCACGAGGCCGCCGAGGCCCAGCTCGTGGTGGTCGCGACGCCGTGGGAGGCGGCGGGGCCCACCACCGATTCGGTGGCGGACGCGCTGAAAGCCAAGGTCGTCGTCTCCATCGGCAACGCCCTGGAGAAGAAGGACGGCGAGCTCCAGGCGGTGACGCCGCCGTCGGGCTCGGTGGCGGCGGCGGTCCAGGAGGCAGCGCCCGGCGCCCTGGTGGCGGCCGCCTTCCATCACGTTCCCGCTCGCAGCCTGGCCGCCGTCGACACGCCGATCGACGGCGACGTGATCGTGTGCACCGACCACCAGCCCGCCTTCGAGGCGACCGCCGAGCTCGTGCGGATGATCCCCGGCCTGCGCCCGCTGCACGGAGGCTCGCTGGCGGGGGCCGGCCCGGTGGAGGCCTTCACCGCGGTCCTCCTCGGGGTGAACGCCCGGTACAAGGCCCGGGCGGTGGTGCGCCTCAACGGCATCCCGGAATGACCCTCCGGTTGTACGAGACCGCCCGCCGGGCGGTCGTCGACTTCCACCCGGGACGTGTCGTCGACATGTACGTCTGCGGGATCACCCCCTACGACGCGACCCACGTGGGCCACGCCGCGACGTACGCCCTCTACGACGTCCTCGTCCGCCGTCTCGTCGACCTCGGCCACCAGCCCCGCTACGTCCGCAACGTCACCGATGTCGACGACGACATCCTGCGCAAGGCGAGGGAGCTGGACATGCACTACCTGGACCTGGCGGCGAGGGAGACGGCCAAGTTCAAGGCGGACATGGCCGTCCTGAACATGCTGCCGGTGACCAGCGAGCCGACGGCGACGTCGGCGATCCACGACATCCTCGGCTTCGTCGGCATGGTCCTCGACCGGGGCCACGCCTACCAGTCGGGAGGCGGTGTCTACTTCAGCGTCGAGAGCTTCGAGCGCTTCGGGCAGCTGAGCCACCTGGGCAGGGAGGAGATGCTCGCCCTGGCGGCGGAGCACGGCGGCAACCCCGACGACCCGGCCAAGCGTGATCCCCTCGACTTCGTGCTGTGGCAGCCGTCGGCCCCGGGGGAGCCGGCCTGGGACTCGCTGTGGGGACCGGGCCGCCCCGGGTGGCACGTCGAGTGCTCGACGCTCGCCCTACGGGAGCTGGGCACCACCACCATCGACCTCCACGGCGGCGGCACCGACCTGATCTTCCCCCACCACGAGTGCGAGGCGGCCCAGTCGGAGGCGGCCACCGGCGAGCCCTTCGTCCGCCACTGGTTCCACGCCCCGATGGTCAGCTACTCGGGGTCCAAGATGTCCAAGTCGCTCGGCAACCTGGTTTTCGTCAGCGCCCTGGTCGACAAGTGGGAGCCCATGGCCGTCCGGCTCGCGCTTCTCGACCACCCTCGCCACGAGGCGTGGGAGTGGCACGACGACCTGGTGCCCTCCGCCGGCGCCCGTCTCGAACGGTGGCGAGAGGCCGGCGACGGCGACGCCGCGTTGGAGGAGGTGAGAGCCGCCCTCGACGACGACCTCGACCTGCCCGCCGCCCTCGCCGCGGTCGACCGCGCCGCCGCCGCCGGTCGAGGCGTGGGTGCCGCCGCCGACCTGTTGGGAGTCCGCCTCTGACGCCGGGCGACACCGCCGCGATCGTCCGCCGCTTCCAGGACGCGTGGAACGCCCACGACGTCGACGCGGTCCTGGCCCTCATGACCGAGGACTGCGTCTTCGAGACCACGTGGCCGCCTCCCGCCGGCGAGCGGGTGGTCGGCCAGCCGGCGGTCCGGGCGTTCTGGGAGCGGTTCTTCGCCCAGTCGCCCGAGGCGACCATCGAGATCGAGGAGTTGTTCGCGTGCGACGACCGAGCCACCATGCGCTGGCTCTACCGGTGGGACGGCGGCCACGTGCGCGGCGTCGACGTGTACCGCCTGCGTGACGGGAAGGTCGCCGAGAAGCTCTCCTACGTGAAGGGATGACCCGGGCGCCAGTCAGCTCACCGAGAACGGCGAGGGCCGAAAGGTCCGGATCAGGTTCCCGCCAAGTTGTCGTCACCAACACGTTCGGGTGCGGTAACCGTTCGGACATTGGGGGGCAACGACCGCTCCCTATGTTCCGAGGCATGGCTCCCCCCGACGTAGCGGGTGTCAAGCGCGCCGGGCTGCCGGTAGACCTCCACCGCCTGGCCACCGAGGGCGACGGGTGGCTCACTCCCGAGGACCGCTATGCCCTCAAGACCTACGGCGTGTGCGCCCAGGAGCAGGACCACGTGTTCATGGTCCGCATCCGCATCCCCGGTGGAGCCCTGCCCACCACCCAGGCGCGGGGGCTGGCCCGGCTGGGCCGTCGTTACAGCAGCGACTGGCTCCACCTCACCACCCGCCAGAACATCGAGTTCCACTGGGTGGCCGACAAGCAGGTCCTCGAGGTGCTGGAGCAGGTGGGCGCGCTCGGCCTCACGACCCGCTCGGCCTGCGGCCACACCCTGCGCAACGTCATGGCGTCGGAGGAAGCGGGGGTCAGCCTGGACGAGCCCTTCGACTGCCTTCCCGACGCCCGCGCCGTGTCGGACGCCATCCTGGCCCGCTCGGCGACGCTGAACTGCCAGCTGCCCAGCCGGGTGAACATCGCCTTCGGAGGCTCGCCCCGGTGCCGGCACGACGCCCTGCTCAACGACGCCGGGTTCGTGTCCGTCGTCCGCGACGGCGAGGCGGGGTACGAGCTCTGGGGCGGCGGCAGCCTGGGACGGGCCCCGTCGCTGGCGGTGAAGCTGGCCGACTTCCTCCCCCGCGCCGACGC
>DATACM010000296.1:0-11811 GCA_036259055.1 Acidimicrobiales bacterium
CGGGTGCTGGTGGTCCCCCGTGAGGGGGTGAGGGCCGAGGTGGTCGGGCCAGAGGTCTACGACGCGATGGCCATCACCCTGGCGAAGGTCGGAGCCCTGCCCGCCTCCATCCACGTCGAGGTCGTCGCCAGCCTGCCCCGCGACGCCGGTCCCGGCTCGAAGTTCAAGCTCATCGAGTCGCGGGCGGGTGCCCGGGCGCCGAGCTCCGCCGCCAAGGTCACTCGGGCGGGTAGATGACGCTCGGGCCGTCCGGCGGGCGGCCGTCCGGTGGCGGGTCCTCGGGCGCCTGGATGATGTCGAGCTTCAAGTGAACGTCGCCCAGGCGCTCGGCCAGGGCGGCGCGCAGGGCCGCGGCCGGTCGGGCGGTCCTACGCCTCGATCGACTCCGGCGTCTCCCCGGCGGGAACGGCCTCTGCAGCGACGATGCTCAGCCCCGACTCACGGGAAGGCGGGCTTTCCCGGCTGGTAGAGCCAGCGTTGGAAGAGGGCGTCGAGCTGCCGGCCCGACTGCCGCTCGGCCAGGTCGACGAACTGCTGCGTGGTGCCGTGGCCGTGGCGGTGCTCGGCCGCCCACGCCCGGAGGATGTAGAAGAACACCCGGCTCCCCACGGTCGTCCGGAGGGCGTGGAGGGTCATCGCGCCTCGGGAGTACACCGCAGGGTGGAAGAGGTTGACGGCTCCGGGGTCGCCCGGGCGCACCTGCCAGAAGGGGTCGCTGGCCGCCCTGGCGTAGCGCGAGCTGAAGTGCTGCTGGGCGGTGGAGCCACCGTTGCGCTCGGTCCACAGCCACTCGGCGTACGTGGCGAAACCCTCGTTGAGCCAGACGTCGCGCCACACCGTCGGTGTCACCGAGTCGCCGTACCACTGGTGCGCCAGCTCGTGCACGACGAGGATCGTGTCGGGGGGAATGGGGTAGATCGGCTTCGTCTGGGTCTCGAGGGCGTAGCCGACGAAGCGGGCGTTGTCGACGACGCCGCCGGTGACCCAGAAGGGATAGGGCCCGAAGATGGTGCTCAACGACGAGACGATGCTGTACGTCTGCTGCACGGGGCCGCTGGCCGCCGACGAGACGTTGGGGTCGATGGCGATGTAGTTGACCCCGAGCGGCGTCCGGGAGGCGCTGAAGCTGAAGCGGCCCAGCGTGGCGGTGGCCAGGTAGTTGGCCATAGGGTCGCTCGAGTCCCAGTGGAAGGTCGTCTGACCGCCGGCCGAGGCGCGGGAGACCATGTAGCCGTTGGCCATCACCGTGGTCCCGTCGGGCACGGTGACGCGGAAGGTGTGGGTGGCCTTGTCCACCAGGTTGTGGTTGCCCGGGAACCACGTCATCGCTCCCTGCGGCGCCCCGGCGACGTAGGCCCCGTCGTCGGTGACGATCCAGCCGTCGGGCGAGCCGTCGGGGTCGACGACGTGGGCGGGGTTGCCGTCGTAGGCGACCGCCACCGTGAACGATTGCCCGTTGGAGAGCTGGGCGCGGGGGGTCACCACCAGCTCCTGGCCCTCGTGGCTGAAGTTGGCCGCCACCCCGTTGACCGCGACCTCGCGCACGGTGAGGCCGGTGAAGTCGAGGTTGAAGCGGCTCAGCGCCTGGGTGGCGGTGGCGTTGACGCGGGTCGACCCGTCCATCCGCCGGGTCGGGGGGTTGTAGGAGAAGGTGATGTCGTAGTGCTGGACGTCGTAGCCGCCGTTGCCCTGGAGGGGGAAGTAGGGATCGCCCGTCCCACTGCTCCCGACCGTGGAGGTGGTCTGGGCGGGGGCGGGAAGGGTCGCCGTCGTCAGGAGGGCGCAGGCTGCGGCGCAGGCTAGTACGAAGCGTCTCCTCATAGGCTCATCCTAGGGTCGTCTGATGCCCACCGCTCCGGTCGATGGGGCGACGCTGCACTACGAGGTCGTCGGGGAGGGCCCGACGTGCCTGGTGATGTCGGGATGGCCGGGCGTCGACCACGCCTACCTCCGCCCCGGGCTCGACCGCCTCGGGCGACGGCTGCGGCTCGTGTACTACGACCACCGGTGCCACGGCCGGTCGACGTGCGCCTCGCCGGACGGCATCACCATCGAGCAGCTCGCCGACGATGCCGAGGCCCTGGCTGCCCACGTAGGCGCCGAAGGCGTCCTCGTCCTCGGCCACTTCCATGGCGCGTCGGTCGCCCAGGAGCTCGCCATACGCCACCCGCGCCGGGTGCGAGGCATGATCCTGGTGGGCGCCACCCCCGGGGAGAGGGGAGAGAACGAGAGCCTGCTCGACGACCTGGAGGTGCCGCCGGTCCCGGTGGAGGTGGACGTCTTGCAGCGGGTCCCGCCCGCGACCGACGACGAGCTGGCGGCCACTGTGCGGGCCCTTGCTCCCCACCTCTTCGCCGAGGATGACGTCACCGATCCGGAGGCGGCGTTCGCCGGGGCGACGTTCGACGCCCGCGCCGCCGGGCGGTGGATGCAGGCACTGGGATGGTGGAGCGCCGTCGACCGCCTCGCCGAGGTGGACGCGCCAGCGCTCCTCCTGGTCGGTCGCCACGACGTGCTGTGCCCCCCGCCGCAGTCGGAGCGGATCGGCCGACGACTCGGGGCGGCCGAGCTCGTCGTCCTCGAAGGCAGTGGCCACCTTCCCTGGCTCGAGGAGAGCGAGCTCTTCGCCGCCGCCGTCGAGGGATGGCTCGACCGCCTGGGGCTCTGAGGGACGGTGGCGGGTCAGCTCTCCGCCTCGCTGGAGGGTTTGGGCTTCGCCCCCGACGCCCGCAGCGAGCCGAAGCGGTTGAGGAGGTCGAACCAGAACGGGGCCCCGAAGGTGAGGGCCCCGATGGTGAGGCCCCACCCCAACAGCTTGAGGAGCCACCCCAGGGGGAACGAGTCGGTGATGCTCTCCCGCACTACCTCCCATCCGCCGCCGGGCCAGCGCCACCCCACGGGTATGGGCAACGACTTGGCGCAGTCGAGCGCCTCGGCGACGGCTACCCCGGCGTCGGTGTCCTCCGGCGCCGTCGTCGCCGGAGCGGTCTCTTCCTCGGCCGTCCCCGGCTCGGGACAGGCAAGCGCGGGGAGGGGCTGGGGCTCGTCCGCTGACGGCGTCGTGGGCTGCGCCGGCACTTCGAGGGGCGACGTGGTCGTGGTCGCGGCGGCCGCCTCGATCTGCTCCTGGGCGGCGTCGGCCACCGCCGTGCGGGCGGT
Source organism: Acidimicrobiales bacterium (assembly GCA_036259055.1). GTDB lineage: Bacteria > Actinomycetota > Acidimicrobiia > Acidimicrobiales > AC-14 > DASZJY01. The sequence continues at coordinate 3,160 of DATACM010000296.1, forward strand.
GGGGCTGGTCCACAGCGTTCGGGCGATCGAGATGGTGTCGACGTTGAGCAGGAGGACGACCAGGGTCGCGAGGAACAGGAGGATGCGCTTGGACTCCCGCTTGTACCAGCCCGACACCCGCTCCATCTGGGCGTCGTACCAGCGCTCGAGGCTGGCGCGGAGGCGCTGGACGTCGCCGGCGGCCTCGTCGACCAGCGCCTGCAGGGACTTCTGCAGCGGGCTCCCCGCGTCCCGCCGGCGCTCGGCCGCCTCCCTGTCTTCGTCGGTCTCGGGGAGGGCACCCTCCTTGGGCATGTTGGGAAGGTCGTTCTTCTCGCGGAGGAAGGACGCCACGACGGTCCCGAAGATGGCGGGGGGGATGTAGGACGGCCGCATCCGGCGGCCCTCCATCTGGCGGGGGTCCAAGGGAACCGGGGCCATGGCGTCTTTGAGCGACTTGCCGGTGAACCGCTTCCTGACCCAGGCGCAGAAGCTGCGCCACCGGCCGCGTATGCGCCCCGGTTCGCCCTGGTGGACGTCGCGCACCGCCTGGCCGAGCTGTTTCACGAGGGGGTGCTGGTGGAACGCCTTGAAGTACTTGTCGGCGCCGTCGCCGCCACCCGGCTCGCCGTCCTTCGAGTTGTCGAGCAGGCTCCAGAGGCCGGCGGCGAGGAAGTCGGCTCGCTTGCCCAGGGCGCGAGCGACGAGCTCGTTGATCCCGGAGCAGAGCATGCTGAAGAGGAAGAAGACGAAGATGAGCCCGAGAACGAGCTCGATGACCGCGCTAGGCATGCCGCCCCCTCTCCGGTGCCCTCGGCCACCGGCCGGCCGATGGTAGTTCCCGGGCCGTCGGCGCTGCCGGCCCGCCCATGAGCAGCCGCCACCCGCCTCACGCCGTCCGGCGCCCACTCATGTTCCAGACCTGGAGCACCTTCAGCGCCCTCCACTGGAGGTACGAGCCGGCCGTGGTCCAGCGCCTGCTCCCCGACGAGCTCACCGTGGACACCTTCGACGGCGACGCCTGGGTCGGCCTCACGCCGTTCCTCATGACCGGCGTCCGGCTCCCCGGGTTGCCCCCCGTGCCGGGCGCGTCGACCTTCTGCGAGACGAACGTCCGCACGTACGCCCGGGACCCGGCGGGACGCGACGGGCTGTGGTTCTTCACCCTGGAGGCCAGCCGCCTGGCGTTCGTGGCGGCCGCCCGGGCGGCGCTGGGCGTCCCGTACTGCTGGGCGTCGATGACCCTCGAGCGCGAGGGCCGGGCAGTCCGCTACCGGAGCCGGCGCCGTGCCCCCCGCCCGACCGACGCCGCCACCAGGATCACCGTCGTCCCCGGCGGGGTCATCCCGCCGGAGGAGGTCACCGAGCGAGACGTGTTCCTGACCGGCCGCTGGCGGGGGTTCGCCCCGACTCCCGTGGGGCTGTGGTTCCTACCGGTCGAGCACGAGGCGTGGCCCCTCCAGCGCGCCGCCGTCGAGGAGCTGGACGAGACCCTTCTCGCCGCCTGTGGCCTCCCTGCGCCGGAAGGCGACCCGGTCGTGCACTACTCGCCCGGGGTGCACGTGCGGTTCGGGCCACCGGTGCCCGTCCGGGACGGATGAGCAGCGGGGCCGCCGGCCCGACGCGACGGCGGGTCGTGGGACGGATCCTGACCCTGGGCGGCACGGCTCTCTTGTCGTGCCGGCCCGGGCGGGGCACCGCCCGGCGCCAACCAGGGCCGGCGGCCAACGTCGCCGACGAGTTGTCCGAGGGGCGCCTGGCGCTCCAGGAGCATCTCGGGGCGCCGGTGGAGCCGGCTCCGCCCGGAGGCCTCCACCCGCTGGGGCTCGGTGATCGCCGCGACGGGCTGCTCTTCGTGCCCGCCGGCTACCGGGCCGAGCACCGCCGGCCACTGGTCGTGATGCTCCACGGCGCCGGCGGGGACGCGCCCGGGGCGCTCGCCCCCTTGGTCGCCCGGGCCGAGGAGGGGGGCCTCGTCCTCGTCGCACCGGAGTCCCGGGGGCGCACGTGGGACGTCCTCGAGGGCGGGTTCGGCGAGGACGTCGCCTTCGTCGGCCGCGCCGTCGACCACGTCGCCCGGCGCGTGGCGATCGATCCTCAGCGGGTCGCCGTCGAGGGGTTCTCGGACGGAGCCTCGTACGCTCTCGGGCTCGGCCTCGTCAACGGCGACGTCTTCGACCGCGTGGTGGCGTTCTCGCCCGGCTTCCTGCCGACGGGGCCGCGGGTCGGCCGCCCCCGGGTGTTCGTCTCCCACGGCGTGGACGACCGCGTGCTGCCCATCGAGCGATGCAGCCGCCGCATCGTCCCCGAGCTGCGGCGGAAGGGCTACGACGTCCGCTACGTCGAGTTCCCCGAGGGCCACGTCGTCCCGCCGGCCATCGCCGGCGAGGCGCTGTCCTGGCTGGAGACTTGATGAGGGGGAGGGCGGCGCCGAACCGGGCGCCGCCGCGGCGCGGGCGTCGCTAACCGGCGATCAGGTCGGCGGCGCCGGTGGCGGAGGAGCGGAGGCGGAGCTTGGCCAGGGCCCGGCGCTCCACGTGACGGGTTCCCTCGGTGCTCAGACCGCAGACGCGGCCCACCTCTGCCAGCGAGCGGGGCTTGCCCCGATCGAGGCCGTACCGCAGGCAGACCACCTCCCGTTCCCGGTCGCTCAGCACGCCCAGGAGGTCGCGGATCTGCGCGGGGAGCGACGCGGCGATGATCTGGTCGATGGCGGGCGCGGCGTCGGGGTCGGAGACGACGTCGGCGAGGGTGATCTCGCGATCAGCGGCGAGGGGGTCGAAGATCGACAGGGGCGGGTGCCCGAGCTGGAGCGCCTCCTCCACCCGGGTCCGGGGCAGGTCGGTCTCCTCGGCCAGCTCCTGGACGCGTGGGGAGCGCCCGAGCTCCGCCTCCAGCGTCACCTGGGCCTTCTGCACCTTCTTGACCGTCTCCCCGGCGTGCACCGGAAGGCGGATCGTGCTGCCGGTGTTGGCGATGGCCCGGGTGACCGCCTGGCGGATCCACCAGGTGGCGTAGGTCGAGAACTTGAAGCCCTTCCGGAAGTCGAACTTGTCGAGGGCGTGCATCAGGCCCATGTTCCCCTCCTGCACGAGGTCGAGGAGGGAGAGCCCGGAGGACTGGTAGCGCTTGGCAATGGAGACGACCAGGCGGAGGTTGGCCTGCACGAACGCCTTCTTGGCCCGCTCCCCGGCGGCCACCTCGGCGGCCAGCTTCTCTCGCTCGGCCTCCGGCAGCTCGCAACCGCCGCGGTCGAGGGCTTTGGCGGCCCGCCGCCCGGCGTCGATCACCCGGCCCAGCCGTTGCTCCTCGGCCCTGTCGAGGACGTCGTGCTTGCCGATGTCGGCGAGATACAGGCGCAGCACGTCGGGCTCGGATGCCTCTCGGTGTGACGCTGGCATGGCCTTCTCCCGCTCCTTGACATCGTCGACGGCCCGAGCCGTCAGCGTCGGCGGCTCGTTACGGGGCAGCTTCGTGACAACATCGGGACGGCGGCGGGTGTTCCGGATTTCTCGCGAAGTCAGCCGGGCCGGCGCCATTCCACGAGCAACAGCGTGGCGTCGTCCTTGAGCGTCGACCCCTGGTGAGCGAGGACGGCGTGCACCAGCCGTCGCATGGTCTCCGGCGGTGTGGCGGCGTCGGCCGAGGCCCGGACCAGCAGGTCGCCCAGCCGCTCCTTCCCGAACAGCTCGCCCGTCGCCGATCGGGCTTCGACCACCCCGTCGCTGAAGAACAGGACCCGGTCACCCGGCTCGAGGGAGGTGACCGCCGGAGTGGCGACCGCGCCCCCGAGACCGAAGGGGAGCGAGGGGTCGGTCGAGAGCTCTCCGATCATCTTGGCGCCGCGCAGGACCAGGGGACGGGGGTGCCCGGCGATCACCCAGGAGAGCTCGCCGGTGCCGCAGTGCAGCGTGGCCAGGACGCCGGTGACGAACCGCTCGGCGCCGAACTCGTTCGCCACGGCCCGGTCCATCGCCGCGTAGGTCGCCGCCAGGTCGAGGCCGAGGCGGCGGCTGTGCCGGTAGGCGCCCACCGCCAGGTTGGCCATGCGGCTGGCCTCGAGCCCGTGGCCCATGGCATCGAAGACGGCGACGTGGGCGATGTCGCCGTTGAGGGCGTAGTCGAAGGCGTCTCCCGCCACCTCGTAGGCGGGCTCGAGGATCCCCGCGATGGTGACCCGCGGCCCGGTGAACGACAACGGCGGGAGGACGGCCCAGCGGAGCTCGGCGGCGAGCTCCATGGGGCGCCGCCGCCGGGCGTTGGGCAGGGTGTCGCCGTACTGGGACTTGCTGACGATGAGCTCGGCGACGACCGCGGCGAGGTGGTGGCAGCGGGCGCGGGACAGGTCGCCGAGGGGGTGGGTGATCAGCGACATGACGCCCAGGCGCTCGGCCCCGTCCATGAGCGGCACCCAGACGCGGCGCCGCCGTTCGTCGCCGGGCGCTTCCACTTCGATGATCGTCTCCGTGCGGAACGCCCGCCCGGCGATGGTGGCGTCGATGTCCAGCGGCTCGCCGGCGGGCGTGCCCGGCTGCGTGGCCAGCGGGAGAAGGAGGCGCTGGTCGAGGTCGACGAGGTGGATGACGAGGTCGTCGAGGCCCACCTCGGCGGCCAGGTCGGCGACGACCCAGGCGAGGGCGTGAGGCGCCATCGTGTGGGACAGCTCCAGGAGCCGACCGAGGAACGCCTCCCACGAGGTGAGGGGGTCGTCGTGGATGCTGCCGGCGCCGGCGACCGCCGCCTCACCGCCGTCCGCCCGAGTGGTCACGGGCCGTCGTCGCCCGGGCTGATCCCTGCCCGGCGCAGCACGTCCTCGGGTACGCCTGCCTTCCGCCACCCCTCGTAGTCGACGCGGTGCCGGCGTCCGTAGTCGGCGGCGGCGGCGACGAAGTCGTCCTCGAGGCGGGCCAGGTTGCCGCCGCTGCCCGGTGTCCAAGCGGCCAGCTCCTTCTCGAGCTCGGGGCGCTCGTCCTCGGGCGGCTCGAAGTCGGCCAGGCCTCCGGCCGCCTCGTCGGGCTGGGGCAGGGTACCGGGAGCCGTGCGACGGGTCTCGATGGCCGCGAGGTAGCGGAGCACGGCGGTGTCCTCGCCCTCGGTGCTCGATTCGGAGTGCTCGCTCATCAGCCGTCTGCGGGCAAGCTACAGCGTCGATCGCGATCGCCGCTCGGCGCTGGTGGGTAGAGGGAGGCAATGTCCAGAGCACCGGAGGACCGGGAGGGCGCCGCCGCCTCGTCGCCGGGCGCCAGCGCGCCGGGCGAGCCCGGTTACGAGGGGCAGGCCACCGTCGGCGACGAAGGGGCGGCCGCCGGGCCCGAGTCGTTCCAGGACCCCTTCGGCCGGCCCGAGCCGGACGAGGCGGACCCCGAGGCCGGGGCCTGAGCGCCCGTCGGGCGCCCGACCGGCGCCGCATCCGCCGCCTGGCCCGGGACACCTTCGGGTTCGAGCGCCTCCGCGCCGGGCAGGAGGAGGCGATCCGCGCCGCCGCGTCGGGCCGCGACACCCTCGCCGTGCTGCCAACGGGCTGGGGCAAGTCGGCGATCTACCAGCTGGCGGCCCTCCTGATCCCGGGCCCCACGGTGGTGGTCTCGCCGCTCATCGCCCTCCAGCGCGACCAGGTTCGGTCGCTCCTCGCCAACGACGTGGCGGCGGCCGAGGCCAACTCCCAGATGGGCGCGGGCGACCGCCAGCGGGCCCTCGACCACCTGGCGTCGGGTGACGTCGAGTTCGTCTTCCTCGCTCCCGAGCAGCTGGCCAAGGACGAGGTGGTCGCCGAGATCGCCGCCGCCCGCCCGTCCCTCTTCGTCGTCGACGAGGCTCACTGCATCAGCGCCTGGGGCCACGACTTCCGACCCGACTACCTGGGCCTGGCGTCGGTGGTGACCGCCGTCGGGCGCCCGCCCGTGCTGGCCCTCACCGCCACTGCCGCCCCGCCGGTGCGGGAGGAGATCGTCGAGCGCCTCGCGCTCCGCGATCCCGTCGTGGTCGTACGAGGGTTCGACCGGCCCAACATCTCCCTCTCGGTGGAGCGCTTCGTGGGCGCCGACGAGAAGCGGTCGGCGGCGGTTGAACGGGCGGCCACGACTGCGGGCGCGGGGATCGTGTACGTGGCCACCCGGCGGTCGGCCGAGGAGGTGGCGGAGGCGCTGGCGGCCCGCCGGGTGGCGGCCGCCCCTTACCACGCCGGCCTGCCGGCGGCCGAGCGGAACGCCACCCAGGCGGCGTTCACCGAGGGCGACCTGCGGGTGATCGTGGCGACCACCGCCTTCGGGATGGGAATCGACAAGCCCGATGTCCGCTTCGTCCACCACCTCGACGTCGCCGAGTCGCTGGACGCCTACTACCAGGAGATCGGGCGGGCCGGGCGGGACGGCGAGCCCGCCCGAGCGGTGCTCTTCTACCGGCCCGAGGACCTTGGCGTGCGGCGGTTCTTCGCCTCCGGTTCCGACGACGACACCCGCCGGCGGGTGGAGCGGTCGAGGGTGGAGATGATGCAGGCCTACGCCGAGGCGAGAAGCTGCCGCCGGCGACTCCTCCTCGGCTACTTCGGAGAGCAGCTCGACGGGCCGTGCGGCAACTGCGACCAGTGCACGACCTCGGACCGTGACGAGGAGGAGGCCTCCTCGCCGGGCCGGGCGCCGTTCGAGGTGAACACCCGGGTGACCCACACCGCCTGGGGCGACGGCCAGGTGCTGGACTACGAGGGCGGCGTCGTCACCGTGTTCTTCGAGTCGGTCGGCTACAAGACCCTCGACCTCGACCTGGTCGCCGCTGGTGACCTCCTCCGCCCGTCGGGATGACGGGCGTTCCCCTCAGGACGCCTGCAGCGCCGACGCCTTGTTGGGCGCGGGCTGCCCGGGGAGGTGGAGCCAGCTCTCCACCCTCTGCACCCCCGGGACGCCGCGCACCGCCTGCTCGACCTTGGTCTTGTCGTCCTCAGTGGGCACCTGTCCGCGGAGGGCGGCGGTGCCGTCGACGACGTCGACGGTGAACTCGGACGTGGGGACCCCGAGCCCCGACAGCGCCTGCTTGACGGCGTGGACCACGTCGACGTCGTCGGTGGGCTTGGGCTCCCCGGCACCCCGTGCCTGGGCGGCCTGACCGGCAGCCACGTTCGCGCTGTGGCGGGCCAGCTGCTCGGCCTCTCGCTGCCGCCGGCGCATCATGGCCCCGAACTGGTCCTTGGCGCGCACGCGTCGTGAGCGTCCGTTGTCGGGGTCGGCGAAGTAGGCGATGGCGGCACCGACGGTGGCGGCCGTGATGAACCGTCCCTTGCGCACGAGCTTCCTCAACGTGGCCTCCTCTGCCTCGCGATCAGGTCTGTTCCTACCCAGCCGGCGGTGCCAGCATCATCGCCATGCCTGAGTACGTGAACGAGCTGCGCACGCCGGCCGCCATCCCCCGACGGGACCGCCAGCCCACGGCCGCCGCCCTGCGCTCGGGGATCACCGCGTTCGACCTGCTCGCCACCACCGCCGCTCCAGCCACGCCGGTCGACCCCCGCATCGTCTCGAGCGCCCACGGCGCCCTACGTCACCTGCTGCTGTGCTACCCGCCGTACGCCGAGGGCGACTTCACCCTGGAAGGGACCTTCGCCGAGCTGTTCCGCAAGCTGCCCTCCGGCTGTGCGCTCACGGTCCTCGCCCACCCGGCGGTCGCCGACGACCTCCGGCGGATCGTCGACCGCGACCGGCGGCAGAACCGGCCCACCGTCATCGAGTCGCCCGACTACCTGTCGTTCTCGGTGTGGGCAGAGGACGGCTACGTGGCGGTGACGGACGTGGGCACGGACCCGCCCAGGACGTTCCTCGTCGAGCCGTTCTCCTTTCCCCGTTACGGCGACGGCCTGATCGCCGACCTCGTTGCCGAGGCCACCGACGTGCAGGCCACCCAGGCCCCGCTCTACTTCCAGGGCGGCAACGTCCTGGTGGGGGACGACTTCATGGTCGTGGGTGCCGACTACCTCACCAGGACCCTCGAGACGTGGCAGCAGTCGGCACCGGTGCTCATCGGCGACGGGTCGCCGGCCAAGCGAGCCCAGGAGCTCTTCGTCAAGACCTTCGACGCGCGCCGGCGACTGCACTTCCTCGGCCTGGCCCGACCGATTCCAGAGGAGCTCCTCGCCCCCCGGCGGTTCCGCCGCGACGGCGAGTGGTGGACGGAGGACGTGGGCGCCGGGGCCGGCTCCCTGCAGCCGATCTTCCACATCGACATGTTCCTGAGCCTGGCCGGGCGCAACCCCGAGAGCGGCCGCTACCGGGTGCTGGTCGGGTCTCCCGCCTCCGCCGCCGAGCTGCTCGAGGAGCGCCTTCCCGACCACGCTCTGGCCCTCGCCTTCGACGAGATCGCCCGGAGGCTCAAGCGGCTGGGCTTCGAGGTGGTCCGCACACCCTTGCCGAGGGTGTACGTCGACTACCCCGACGAGCGGCTGCGTCAGTGGTACTTCGCCACGTCCAACAACTGCCTGGTGGAGATCACCGAGAGCTCCCGACGGGTGTGGCTGCCGACCTACGGGCACGGTCCGTGGACGGCTCTCCGTGCCACCGACGAGGCGAACAAGAGGATCTGGGAAGGGCTGGGTTTCGACGTCGTCCAGCTGGGAGACTTCCACTACTTCGCCCAGAACCTGGGATCACTGCACTGCATCAAGAAGTACCTGGAGCGGGGCCCCGGCTG
>DATACM010000297.1:0-12136 GCA_036259055.1 Acidimicrobiales bacterium
GCCGCCGGCGACCTCCAGAAGCTGAAGGCGGCGGTCGACGTCGGCATCGATCACCCGCCGCTGGCGCAGGGCGGCGGGCAGCGAGCCGAGCGCGTCGAACACGCCTCGGCGCGCCTCGGGGTCGGCTCGTGCCGCCCTGACCGCTCGAACGGTGGCTTGCACGGCCCGGCGGGCGGGCCGCCGCATCCAGGTGCCCAACAGGTGGTTCCGGACGGCCAGGTGCCGGCGTCCTCCCCCGTCCGGCCGGGGCGGGGGATGGTGGTACGCCACGACGTCGTCGACGTAGGCCAGCCCCCACCCGGCCTGGGCCAGGTCGAGGGCGAGGACCGTCTCCTCGCCGAAGAAGAAGAGCAGCTCGCAGAACCCGCCGACGTCCAGGTAGGCGCTCCTCCGGACGACCGCCCCGCAGGCCAGGAAGCCGAGGACGGACGGGCCGGGAAGGTCGGGCTCGGGTGGGATGGGGCTGTTGGCCATGGCCACCGACGTCGGGTCGACGGTCCGCTCGGGGCCGACCTCGACGCGGGCGGCCAGCAGGCCGAGCCGAGGAGAGCGGTCGAAGAGGTCGGCCGCCCGCTCCAGCGCCCCTGGCGCCCACCACGAGTCGTCGTCGTTGAAGGCGACGTAGGGAGTGGAGGCCCGGGCCACGCCCAGATTGCGGCCGGCGGCTCCCAGGTTGCGCTCGCTGCGCAGCACGTCCACGTCCGGGAAGCTCTCTAGCACCGCCTCGGACGTGCCGTCGGTGGAGCCGTTGTCCACGACGATGACGGGCACGCCGTCCTCGGACAGGTGCGCCAGCGTCGGCAGCAACGTCGACCGCCGGTTGTGGCTCACGACGACGGCGGTCACACGGGGTTGGGTCACGGGGTCAGTCGAACGACGGCGCCGAGCGGTGGCTGTCGGCTGAACCGCCGCCGAGCCTGTGGATCAGTTGGCGCGCGTCACCCCTCCCCACCGTTGAGCTCGCGCAACCGGCGTGCGCCCAACGAGTCGTCGCGGAAGTAGAGCGTCTTCTCCAGGTACACGGCCGTGCCCGAGTCCGGGCGGGACTCGAACTGGATGCCGTCCACGAGGGCCCGCATCAGCAGGATGCCGCGGCCCCGCTCGGAGTCGGGGTCGGCGGGCTCGGTGACGTTGACGGTGTCGAAGCCGTGACCGGTGTCGATCACGCTGAGTACGCAGCGCGTATCGCTCACCTCCACCTTGAGCTCGTACTGGTCGCCGGGGCCCGAGTGGTCGATCACGTTCGTGCACGCCTCGCTCTGGGCGATGGCGATGTCGTGCGCGCAGTCCTCGGTGACACCGATCTCCCACAGCGCGTTGCGCACGATGTGCCGGGTGACCGGGATGCTGGCACGGTCACGTGGGAGACAGATCGATAGCATCAGCTGCATCGACGCGACATCTCCTCTCGAGGCGCCCGCTGCTGGACGGACCTCTCCCGACGACGGCACGGTTCCTTTCTTGCTACGTCGCTCTCGTTGTGGTTGGTTCCCAGCGACGCTTGGGTTCAACCCCGGCAGGGCTGTGACGTTCGTCTTGTAGCCTCCCCGGAGATGAGCCTCGAGGGGAGCGACCCTCGGAGCGGAGGCGCCGAGGGCTCCTTGCCGGACGGCGCCGTCCGCCTGGGGCGGTCGGCGGCGGTCATGGCGGTGGGCACGACCCTCTCCCGGATCACCGGCCTGGGGCGCTTCGTGGCGCTCGCCTTCGCCTTGGGCGTGAGCGAGTCGCGTCTGGCCGACGCCTACAACATCGCCAACACCATGCCGAACGTGATCTACGAGCTGGTGCTGGGCGGCGTGCTGACGTCGGTGTTCATACCCGTCCTGGTGCAGGAGCTGCGGACGCGCGACCACGAGGAGGCGTGGCGGTCGGTCTCGGTCCTCGTGAGCGTGGCCATGGTCGTGCTGGTGGCCCTGAGCGTGGTGGCGGTGGTGCTGGCTCCCTGGATCATCAGGCTCTTCTCCCTTCGCCTGTCGGGCCCCGCCGCCGACCAGCAACAGGCCCTGGGCACCTTCTTCCTGCGCTTCTTCGCGCCCCAGGTGGCGTTCTACGGCGCCGCCGCCCTCGCCGGGGCACTCCTCAACGCCCACGACCGCTTCGCCGTGCCCATGTTCGCCCCCGTGCTCAACAACCTGGTCGTGATCGCCACCTGCCTGGCCTTCGCCGCCGTGGTCGACGGGACGCCCACCGACGCGTCGGTGAACGCCGACCTGGGCGAGAAGCTCCTCCTGGCGGTGGGGACGACAGCGGGGGTGGCGGCGATGGCCGTCGCCCACTGGCCGTTCGTCCGCCGGCTCCCGGGGCGGCTGCGTCTGGTCGTGGCGTTCCGCCACCCGGCGGTGCGCAAGCTGGCGCGCCTGTCGCTTTGGACGCTCGGCTATGTGGTGGTCAACCAGATCGGCTTCGGCGTCGCCCTCTACCTGGCCAACCGGGTCCAGGGCGGGCCGACCGCCTTCTTCATCGCCTTCGCCTTCTTCCAGCTGCCCTACGGGGTGGTGGCGGTGTCGATCATGACCGCCCTGGTGCCCAGCCTCTCCGCCCGCTACGTCGACGACGACCGCGACGGCTTCCGGTCGATGCTGGCCGGCGGCCTGCGGGCGACGGGCCTCCTCCTGCTGCCGGCCACCGCCGCCTACCTAATCCTCTCCCGTCCGCTGGTCCAGACCCTCCTCGAGCACGGGGTGACCAGCTCGGCGAGCACCCCCTTGGTCGCCGATGTGCTGGACATGTTCTCCCTGGGGCTCGTCCCCTTCTCCGCCTTCCTCCTCTTCCTGCGGGCCCTCTACGCCCGCCAGGACGCCAAGACGCCGTTGGCGGTCAACGTCGTCTCCAACGCCGCCTACATCGCCTTCGCCCTCGCCCTGTTCCCGAGCATGGAGGTCAGGGGACTGGCGCTGGCGCACTCGCTTTCGTACGTGGTCGCCGCGGTGGTGGCGGGGGCGGTGCTCGCCCGCCGGGTGGGCGGGCTGGAGGCGGCCCACACCATCCGCGAGCTGGCCAAGGCGGCCGCCGCCACCGCTGCCGCCGTCGTCGTGATGCTGCTGGCCCAGGCGGGCGTACGGGCGGTGGTGGGCCCGGGGGGAGAGCGGGCCCTGGCCGAGGTGGTGCTTGCCGGAGGGCTGGGCGCGGCGACCTTCGTCGTATCCGCCCGGGCCCTGGGGGCGGAGGACCTGGCCCTCCTCGTGCGGCTCCTCCCCGACCGGCTGCGGGCCCGGCTGTCCACGTGAGACGCCGAATGACCGCGCCCAGACCGTGCAGTATCCTTCGTCGGTGCCCACGGCGACGCCGGCGGGTTCGTTGCGAGCCGAGGGGGGACCCCGATGAAAGTGGTGGGTGTGGCGCGACGCCACCCGATCATCGTCATCTCGTTGATAACGGCCGTCCTCGTGACCAGCGGCACCGCCGTGTGGGCGGTGAACTACGACGAGAAGTCGTCGAAGAAGATGCTCGAGGGCAGCACCGTCGGCGGGGTCGACGTCGGCGGGCTCCGCTACCAGACCGCCCTGGACAGGGTGCGCTCGACGATCGAGGACCCGCTGCGCCGCCCGATCCGCGTCCAGGCCGAGTCGTTCGACGCCCAGACGACCGCCTGGGACCTCGGCCTGCGGGTCGACGTCCCCACGGCCGTGCGCAACGCCATGCGACGCTCGAACGAGGGGAACCTCCTGCAGCGCGTATGGCGGCGCCTGTTCGGGGGCGGGTCGCCGCAGGTCGCCCTCGCCCCCCAGTGGGGCGACGGGGAGGTCTCGGCGCTCCTGGAGCGGGCCGCCAAGGCGGTCGACCTGGCGCCTCGTGACGCCAAAGTAGACACCTCCAGCGGCTGGGTGACGATCGTGCCGCCCAAGGACGGCCGCCGGCTCGACCTCGAGCGCTCCCGGGCGGCGGTGGTCGACGCGGCCAAGAACGGGCGCTCCAGCGTCGACCTGGTCACCGAGACGGTGAAGCCGCGGGTCGGGCAGGAAGCGGTCCAGAAGGTCATCCTCGTCCGCACCGGCGAGAACACGCTCCATCTGTACGAGAACGGGCGGATCGTGAAGTCCTGGCCGGTGGCGACCGGAGCAGCGGGGTTTCCGACCCCGACGGGGATCTGGCGGGTCAACTCCAAGCTCACCAACCCGACCTGGATCAACCCCCGCAGCGCCTGGTCCGCCAACATGCCGGCCACCATCCCGCCCGGTCCCAACAACCCTCTGGGCACCAAGGCCCTCGCCCTGAGCGCCCCCGGCATCCTCATCCACGCCACGCCCGACCGGGGCTCGGTCGGCTACAGCGTGTCCCACGGCTGCATCCGGATGACCGAGGCCGACGAGGCCGACCTGTTCGGTCGGGTGAACACCGGCACCCTTGTGGCCATCGTCAACGCCGGCCCCCCCAAGCCGCGCCCGGCGAACCCCCCGCCCGCCCCCACCCCCGTCGAGGCGGCGGTCACCAACTTCTGAGCCCACCCACCCGCATTGGGTCAGGAAAAGTGGTCGTTCTGAACCTCTGAGCGCGCCAGAACGGTGTCAGATCGTCTGGTTGGCGATCCCCAGGTGGTAGACGGTCCACCGCTCCAGGTTGCGGCGGGTCGCCTGGTCGAGGATCTCGCAGGCCCAGCCCCAGTGGACGGAGACCTCGTCGCCGACGGTGACGTCGTCGACGAACCCCCGGTCGAGGAGGCTGCGCTGGACCCGCTCGGGCCGCGGCTCACCCAAGGCCAGCTTGCCCTCGCGGAGCACGAGCGGCCGCCGCCGCACCATCAGGGTGGGGCCGTCGACCGCCGTCACCTCCCCCCAGCTGACCCGGCAGCTCTCCATCGCCGCCATTCCCACCTCGGCGCTCTCAAGGTGGCGGTACACGTCGACGACATGAAAGAGGTGGTAGGGCCTGGCGCCGGCTGGCGGCTTCCTCAACACCTGGGCTCGCACCTGTGCCGGCAGGGCGCGCCCGAAGCGCTCCTCCAGCGACCGGTAGAGGTCGCCGGCCTCGACACCCGCGAGCAGGTCGTTGCCCAGCCAGTAGGCCTCGACCACCCGCGGGTCGAACGGGTCGGCGATGCCGTTGGCGGCGGCGATCGTCCGCAGGTAGGGCACCGCCCCGGTGAACTGCGTGAGCAGCGGCGTGAGGCGCCGGTCGGCCCGCCCCTCCGAGGCGTGCTCGAGCAGGACCTCGTCGTCCTTGCCCCCGCAGTACCCCAGGTGGTTGGGCATGAAGGCGTAGCGGATGAACCGCAGCAGGCCCGAGGTGGGCATGGTCGTCGGGGGGAGCGTGGGCACCGGAGGCACCGTCCACACCTACCACGGCGGGCGCGGCTCGGTGGTCGCCACCGGTGCCCGCTGACGGGGGATGTGCTGACAACCGGCCCCACGTGCGCGATCGTGTTGGGCCTGTTTTCCGGCTGCGCCCTCCGGGAAGCGTGCATGCGCCGATGACCGTCACCGGACCCCCAGGGAGCGAGCAGTGATCGCCAGCACCATCCTCAGCCGGCCCGAGGTCATCGCGTCGTCCGTGCTGATCGTCGGCGCGGCTATCGTTGCCCTTCGCATGACACGTCCGGGGGGGAAAGGACTTCCCCGCTTGAACTTCCGGCGCAACAAGACGTCCGCGGTGCCCGCTGCCGGCGGTGGCGGCGAGACGCCGTTCCAGGTCGGCAAGGCCGACGACATCAGGTCCACTCACCAGGTCGTCACCTTCGCCGACGTGGCCGGGCTCGACGAGGCCATCGCCGAGCTCCGCGAGGTCACCGAGTACCTCTCCGACCCCTACCGCTTCCAGTCCCTCGGGGCCGAGCTTCCCCGGGGCATCCTCCTCTACGGCTTGCCCGGATGCGGTAAGACCCTGCTGGCCCGGGCGCTGGCGGGCGAGACAGGCGTGCCTTTCTACTTCGTCTCGGCCACGAGCTTCGTGGAGAAGTTCGTCGGATTGGGGGCGGCCCGGGTGCGCCAGCTGTTCGAGGCGGCCAAGCGCGATGCCCCCTGCATCATCTTCATCGACGAACTCGACGCCATCGGCCGGGCCCGCGCCGCCGACATCACCGGCGACCGCGAGTTCGACCACACGCTCAACCAGCTGCTCGTCGAGCTCGACGGGTTCTCCGGGTCGTCGGGCGTGCTGATCCTCGCGGCCACGAACCGGCCGGAGCTCATCGACCCCGCCCTCCTCCGTCCCGGCCGCTTCGACCGGCGCATCCAGGTCGACCGCCCCGACCGCGACGGGCGGGAGAAGATCCTCACCCTCCACGCCTCCCGCCGGCCCATCTCCCGCCGGGTCGACTGGGGGGAGATCGCCGCCAACACCGCTGGGCTCACCGCCGCCGAGCTGGCCAACATCGTCAACGAGTCCTGCCTCCTCGCCGCCCGCCGCCACCGCGACCGGGTGGCCCCCGAGGACGTCGACGAGGCGTGCTCGCGGGTCATCACCGGCACCAAGAGCACCCGGCTCATGTCCGACGAGGAGAAGCAGCTGGTCGCCGTGCACGAGGCCGGCCACGCCCTCCTCTCGGTGCTCCTGCGGGGGGTCAAGCCTCCGGCGCGCGTCTCGATCGTCAGCCGGGTCGGGGCCTTCGAGCGGTCGCCGTGGTCGTCGGCCGACGATCGCGAGGTCGTCACCAAGCGGGAGCTCATGGCACAGCTGATCGTCCTCCTCGGCGGCCGGGCGGCGGAGATGAACGTGTTCGGCCAGCCCAGCACCCGCTCGGAGGACGACCTCGAGCACGCCGCCGCCCTGGCTCGGCGGATGGTCGAGCGCCTGGCCATGACCGGCCGCTTCGAGCTGGCCGACCAGGTCCACGACCCCAAGCGCCCGCCCACGGAGGAGAACGGCGGGGGCAAGGAGGTGCGCGACCTGCTCTCGAAGGCCGAGCAGGCGGCCCGCTCGATCCTCCAGGACAACAGCGACGACCTCCACCGCATCGCCGACGAGCTGGGCGAGCGGGAGACGCTCACCGCCGCCGAGCTGCAGCACCTCACCCGCCGGGCCGGGCGGTCCGACCCCGAGGGTGGTGGCACGCCGCTCGGCATCCAGGCCAACTGACGGGTCGTCACCGCCCCGGCCGCCCCGAGCGAACGGCTCAGGACTCGCTGATCGTCGCCCCGGCGGCGGCCACCTCGGCCAGCGCCCGGTCGCCGTCGCCCTCCTCGAGGTCGACCGCGGCGATGGCATTGCGCAGCACCGTTGTCGACAACCCACGGCGGACGGCGTCGAGCGCCGTCTCCTTCACGCAGTAGTCGGTGGCCAGACCGGCGATCACCACGCGCTCGACGCCCCGGCGTTCGAGCACGGCGTCGAGCTCGGTGGCACTGACGTCTCCCGTCTCGGGGTCGCGGACGGAGAAGCCCGAGTACCCGTCCTCGCCCCCCGTCCCCTTGCGGACGACCTCCCGGTCGTCGGACAGCCGCAGCGCGGGATGGAGCTCGGCGCCGCGGGTCCCGGCGACGCAGTGCACGGGCCAGACGCCGCCGTCCTTCTCGAAGTGCGGCGTGGACTCGGGGTGCCAGTCCTGCGTGTAGACGACCAGGGCGCCGGCGGCGCTCGCCCGCTCGATCTCCCGGTTGACGGCTTCGACGACCTCCTCGGCGCCGCTCACGTACAGGCTGCCGCCCGCGTCGGCGAAGTCGTTCTGCACGTCGACGACCAGAAGAGCGGTCCGTTGGTCGTAGTCGACCACCCTTCGATGGTACGCCCGCCGTCTCCTCCAGGTCACCGACGCGGGCGGATGCACCGGCGCCCGGTATCCTCGGGCAGACGCAGCTTGATCGGCATCCCACGGGGCCCAAATGAGCGCTGACGACCGAACTCCGGAGGAGGCTCAGGAGCACGTTCGCGACGCCCGCACCCCCGGGGCGCCGGACATCATGGCGTCGCCGACGAAGGCCAGGTTCCCGCTCTCCCGCGGAGCGCCGGAGCGCAAGCTGCGGCGGGTCGACTTCTACGACCGGCGGGCGGAGGTGACGAAGTACGAAGACCTCACCCCCACCCAGACCGTGCGCATCTCGTTCCGGGTGGTCGACAACGGGGCGTTCAGCTTCGTCCCCGGACAGTTCATCGGGATCCAGGCCGACGTGCCCGGCTACGGCTGGCGGCGGACGCCCTACTGCATCGTCTCGCCCCCCAACGGCGAGCGCACGTTCCAGCTCCTGATCCGCCTCGTCCCCCAGGGCCCGCTGTCCTACTACCTGGGGCGGCTGCGCCCGGGCGACGTCATCGCCTTCCGCGGGCCCCTCGGCCGTTGCATGGTGCCCAAGACCTCGGACGAGGAGCTCATCCTTCTCGCCACCGGGGTGGGGATCGGACCGTTCCTCTCCCTCGCCTACGTGCTGCGCGACCAGGGCTACGAGAAGCCGGTCCGGCTCTACTGGGGACTGCGCCTCGCCGAGGACATCTGCCTGCTCGACCAGCTCGAGGAGCTGGAGGCGACGTTCCCCCGGTTCAGCTACGACATCACGCTCTCCCAGCCGCCGCCCGGCTGGACCGGGCTCCGGGGGCGCATCACCGAGACCGTGCCCCCGCTCCTGCCGACCCTGGGCGGCAAGCGCTACTACCTCGTCGGCAACGGCGCCATGATCGAGGAGATGACCCTCGCCCTCTCGGATCTGGGCGTCGACCGCACGTCCATCTACCAGGAGCCGTTCTTCAACGCCCGCCACAAGCCCGACCCGCAGTCGCTGACCGAGACGCGGGGCCGGTTCGTGGCCCACGACCTGTTCTCGCCGGGGGCCGAGGACTACGGGCTCCTCCGCCCCGAGCGGCCGCTCACCGGCAGCCGCCGGGTGACGGCCCCCCCGCCCCGGTAGCAGGGCGGCGGCCTGCGGGCGGCACGCCTTGGCGAAGTCTCACTCGAGAGGCTCGACCCGGTACTGGCCGTTCTCCTCGACGACGAGAACCCCACCCCCCTTCGCCATGGGCCCGACGCGCTCACCAGTGAGCCCGAGCACGGCCGCCTCGTTGGTGGGGCTGTGGCCCACCACCAGCGCTCGTGCCCCGTCGGGCAGGCGATCGAGCACCCGACCCAGCGCGGCCCCGAGAGTCGCCGAGTCGTGCTCCACCAGCTCGGGGTCGGCGCGTCGCAGGGCCTCGAGCTCGCCGCTTCCCGCCTGCTGGTAAGCGGCCTTCCAGCGATCTTCGAGCCGCGAGCGCAAGCCGTCCTCCACGTCCACGCCGCCGGGCACTCGCTGCCCGAGGGCGGCCAGGAAGCACCCGAGCGTCTGGGTGGCTCGTTGCGCTCCGGTGGAGACGAGTAGCTCGTAGCCGCCCGCCAGCCGGGCCCCGATCTCCAGGGCATGGCGAACGCCGTCGGCGGAGAGGACGTCGTCGTCGTTGTCGGTGTGGCGTCTCAGCTCGACGAACTTGGCCATCGGTCCCTCCTCGGGTAGGTGCTCCGCCGCGCCGGAGCCCGTGGCGCGAAGTATTGTCACGGCGCCGCTTCGGGGCTTCCAGCGCGATCGGCGCGGACCGCGACAGCGAGGAGGGGCGCCCTCGCCCTGGAGCTGCCCAGGATCCGCTGACCTCGGCGGAAGTAGCGTCTGATGAACGCGGACGACACGAGGGAGGACCGGCAGTGGCAGACCGCAGAGCCAGTGCGACCTGGCAAGGAGACCTCTCCGACGGCAAGGGGACAGTGTCGGCGCTGAGCAGCAAGCTCTTCAGCGACGCCGAGGTGACGTGGGCGGCGCGCACCGAGGAGTCGGGCGGGAAGACCAGCCCGGAGGAGCTGATCGCCGCCGCCCACGCCGCCTGCTTCGGCATGGCCCTGTCCAACGAGCTCAGCTCCCGGGGGCACACCCCCGACCGGCTGCAGATCGAGGCGACCTGCTCGTTCGAGGACGGCAAGGTCACCACGATGGCGCTCGACGTCACCGCCGAGGTCCCGGGCGTGGACGAGGACGGGTTCCGGGAGGGGCTCTCGGCCGCCGAGGAGTCGTGCCCGGTGTCCAACGCCCTGCGGGGCAACGTCGACATCAAGGTCGACGGCAAGCTCGCCTGAGGCATCGGCCCGGCGACGAGCCGGGAGTCGACACCTGAGCGGGGGAGGGCGGGGATGACGGCGGTCATCGACGACCCGGCCGACGAGCGGGTCGCGGAGTTCGTGCGCCTCATCGAACCTGGCGCTCGGCGCCGGCTCGAACGCCCTTCGGACGGCGGCGACGGGTACTTCGTCGCCGAGGGGCCAGCCGTCGTCCGTCACCTGCTGCGCTCGCCGTACCGGGTGCGCTCGGTGCTGGTCACCGATCGCGGGCTGCGGGCGCTGGAGCCGGACCTGGCGGCGGTCGCCGCCCCGGTGTACCGGGTGACGCAGGCGGTCATGGACGCCATCTGCGGGTTCCACTTCCATCGGGGCGCGCTGGCGTCGGCCGATCGCCGGCCGCTCCCTTCCTTGGCCGACGTCGTGGGCGACGCCGACTCGCTGCTCCTCGTCGAGGGCGTCAACGATCATGAGAACCTCGGAGCGCTCTTCCGCAACGCCGCCGCCTTCGGCGTCGGTGGCGTGGTCCTCGATCCCACGGCCGCCGACCCGCTCTACCGGCGGTCGGTCCGCGTGTCGATGGGGCAGGTCCTGCGGGTGGCGTTCACCAGGGTCGTCGACTGGCCGGCCGCCCTCGCCACCCTGGGCTCGGTCGGGTTCGAGCTGCTGGCCCTGACGCCCGCCGCCGATGCCCCGGACGTTCGCACCGTCGGGCGGCGGGGTCGTCGGGCCCTCCTCGTGGGGTCGGAGGGCGCCGGCCTGTCACCGGAGGCGTTGGCGGCGGCGGATCTCCGGGTCCGGATCGCCATGGCCCCGGGCGTCGACTCGCTCAACGTGGCCACCGCCGCCGCCATCGCCCTGCACACGCTGTTGGCGCCGGGAATCCCTCCCGACGGGCGGCCCGTATAACCCCACGTGAGGCACTTGCTCGGTAATGGCGCGCGCTCGGGGGCGCCGGGAGCGCTCTGAGGCAGTCGGGAGGCGGGAGACGATGACCAAGGGCCGCGGCGTCCGTGCGTCGCTGATTGTCGGGGCGGTGGTGTTGGCGCTCATGGCGCAGCCCGTCCCGGCGGCGACGATCAACGTCGAGATGCGAGACGACGTCTTCGTGCCGCGGGACGTCACCGTCACCCAGAGCGACGAGATCCTGTGGCGCAACGTGGGTGCCAACCCCCACACGGCCACCGCGTCGAACGGCATGTTCGACTCGGGCAACGTCGACCCCGGGGGGACCTTCACATTCGCCTTCACGAACGTCCCTCCCGGCACCTACATCTACTACTGCCGGTACCACGGGACCCCCACCGGCCAGGGCATGGCGGGCACGATCACCGTCCAGGCCTCGGGCGCCACCACGACCACCGTCCCAGCCACGACGACCTCCACCGCGCCGGCCACGACGACCACCACGACCGCGCCGGCCACCACGACGACCACGGCGCCGGCCACGACGACCACGAGCGCGCCGGCCACCACGACGACCACGGCACCGCCGGGCACCACGACGACCACGGCGCCGCCGGGCACCACCACCACGACCGCGCCGGCCACGACGACCACGACCGTCCCACCGGCCACGACAACCACTGCGCCGGCGCCGACCACGACCCTCCCACCGGCCACCACGACGACCGTCGCAGGCCCCACCACGACCACGACGGCACCCCCTCCGTCGGGGCGCACGAGCTGCGACCAGCTGCGGAGAAGCCAGGCGGCCTTCAACGCCCGCATCGACCGTGACGAGCGGGCCGCCATCGACCGGCTCGAGGGGCCCGCCGAGGCACGCGCCCTGGCCCGGCTGGCCGAGGCCCGCCGTCAGGGCAACGCCGCCTTCGACCGCCGGCTGTCCCAGTGCAACCGGGGCTCGGGGACCGCGGGCGTGGGCTCGTTCCTCTCCGCCCGCGCCAGCTTCTCCTGACGAACCGGCGCCGAGGCTCAGCCCGAGCCGCTGACCTCCCGGGCGTGCGCCTCGGCCGCCTCGAGGTCGGCCGTTGCCCGGGCGGCCGCCTCCTGCGCTTCCGACGCGGCGCGCTGAGCGGCCTCGGCGTCCTGGGCAGCCAGCTCGGCCCGGCGCCGAGCGGCATCGAGGGCGCGCTCCAGGCGGGCGACCTCCGCCTCGGCCTCTTCCAACTCTCGGCGCCGGCGTGCCGCTCGCGCCGCTGACGCCTCCGCCGTCGCCGAGAGCTCCGCCGCCTG
>DATACM010000298.1:0-13335 GCA_036259055.1 Acidimicrobiales bacterium
CTCGGCGAGGAGCTGGGCCAGCTGCTCCTCCGACATCGAGCCCGAGGTGTCGCAGACGATGGCCACCTCGGGCACCGGCCGCTCCAACGCCGGGAGCACGACACCGGGCGTGGCGTGGGCCCGCCGGGACGGGCGCCGGTACGTGTAGTCGACCCGGCCGCTGACCGTGCTCACGCCCTTGCGGATCTCGGCGGCGAGGACCCTCCGCCAGTCCACCTTGGGGTCGAGCTGGTTCTCGGCCCAGCGCTTCCACCCCGACGACAGCCGCCCCCGGCCTTCCCGCATGTAGCGGAGGACGTTGTTGGCGACCTGGCAGCGCAGGAGATGGCGCTCGCCGGGGGGCATGCCGCTCCCCTGATCGCCGGAAAGCTCCCACTCCCGCGCCTGGGCGTCGGCCCCGCTCCCGCAGTCGGGCTCGCCGTGGGTCTCGAGGTGCTTGGTGTGGAAGTACTCCTCGGCCAGACGGCCGGGGGCCCATCCCAGCTCCTGGGGGACGATCCGGTCGTCCGGCAGCCGCAGGCCGGTGCCGACCAGGTCGTCGTTGATCTCGGCGTCCGCCGCCAGCGCCCAGTTCTTGGCCCCGTGCCGCTCGACGCCGAGGCCGCGGGCCCGTCCGGCGTGGTCGCGCACCAGGTGGCCGGCGTGGTGCACGAGGAGGCTGCCGAGCACCTCGAGGCTCCAGCGGTCGACGAGGTCGGGGTCGACGTAGAGGCGCCACGACTCGTCGACGGTGACCTTGCCCAGCCCGGGGACGGGCACGACCGGCGAGGCGAAGATGGCAGCGGCCAGGTACGGGTGGCGGTTCACCGCCCAGAGCCGGGCGAGCGACAGCTTGTGGGTGTCGAGCGCCGTGGAGGAAGCGGCGGACGAGGGGGAGCCGGTGGGCGGCGGCGTGCTCACACCCAGTTGGCCCCCTTGAGCAAGGGGGCGAACAGCTTCACCTCGGGGGGAGCGGGAGCGCCCTTGGGCCGGCACGTGGCCAGCACTCGGGCGGCCACCGCGGCCACGTCGGGAGCGGCCTCGCCCGCCTTGCCCAGCACCCTCCAGCCCGCCAGCCAGCGCTCGACGGTGGGGTTCGAGGCCACCGCCGACGCCACCGACGACAGCACCGCGTAGGCCCGGTCGCCCCGCTCGGGCACCTCGAAGCTGTCGGGGTCGGCCAGCACCTCCTCGGGATCGGGGAGGTCCATCTCCATCTGCCACATGAGCAGCTCGATGCCCGCCCCTTCGCCCACCGAGCCGGTGATGAGGGCCGTCTCCGCCTCGGTCGACGCCTCCGCCGCCTTGGCCGCCGTCCACAGGCGGGCGGCCATGTCCCACGTCCGGGGGCTGGGCCATCCCCGCCCGGCCCGGGCGGCGTCGGTGGGCAGGTCGATGGCCAGGCCGGGGCGCAAGGTGATGAAGGCGGAGATGAGCCCCCGGGTCACGGGGATGCCCGCCTCCCACCCGTCGGGCAGGACGGGGACCACCGGGGCGTCCCACCCGCCGGCCAGGCCGCGGGCGAGGACGGCGGGCTCGACCTCCCAGTCGAGGTGGCAGAAGCGGTTCGCCAGCGGCGCCGAGAGGTCCCACCCGTCGGCCGCCTGCTCGGGCGGGTTGGCGGCGGCCACCACGACGACGCCCTCGGGCAGGTCGAGGTCGCCCACCACCCGCTCGAGGACGACCCGGAGCAGGGCGGCCTGCACCGCCGGCGGAGCGGTGGAGATCTCGTCGAGGAACAGCAGGCCCCGACCGGCGGCGGCCAGGCGCTGGGCCCACCGCGGCGGGGCCATGTGCACGGCCACTCCGTCCACGATGGGCAGCCCGGCGAAGTCGGAGGGCTCGCGGATGGCGGCGATGACCGTCTCGCACGGCCAGCCCATGGCATCGGCCATGGCCCGGATGGCCGACGTCTTCCCGGTGCCGGGCGCACCCCAGAGCAGCACCGGCACGCGGGCGGCCACCGCCAGCCCCAGGGCTTCGACCGTGCTCTCCTGGCTCATCAGGCCACCGTACCCCCGCCTCGGCCGCACCGATCGCCGGCCGCGTTTACCAATTTCCACAGGGGTGGGATAGTGGACGTACGGGCACGATGAGTGAGCTGGGGACATGGAGCTTCGGGCTCAATCCAAAGCACTGCGCAGCTTCCACCGAAGGGTGACGCCACTCGGGCGCACCGTCGACGGGCACCCCGTCTTCGCCATCGACTCGGTCACCCTCGCCCTGCCCGAGGGTGGCCGGCACTTCCATCGGGTGCTCTCCTGCTCGCGCTGCGGCGTCGAGATGGTCGAGTGGGAGCGGTCCGTCTCCCGGCCCCACGACCTGGCTGCCGGGCGCCGTGAGCGGCTGTGCGAGGCCTGCTCGGCGGTGCCCCGAAGGGGGGAGACGGCCGATCCCGACCCAGCGACCTCACCGGCGCTCGACCTGCCCGACGTCGACCCGGAGGACGACGCCACGCTGGCCGAGGCCAGGCGGTCGGAGACGGAGTAGGGCCTCGGCGAGCGACCCGCCGGATACCATCGTCGGATGGACCTCTCTCGCGACGCTCTGCTGACCTGGGCGCGCGCCCCCGAGGGCAAGAAGCTCGTCCGCTACAGCATGGTGTCCGTGGTCTCGGTGATCGTGTACGAGACGTTGCTGTTCATCACCGTCGGGCTCCTCCACTGGCGCGCCACGTCGGCCAACATCTTCGCCGTCTGCGTGTCGGCCATCCCCTCGTACTACCTGAACCGGGCGTGGACGTGGGGCAAGACCGGGCGCTCCCACCTCATGAAGGAGATCGTCCCCTTCTGGGGCATGGCTCTCCTCGGGCTCGTCTTCTCCACGTTGACCGTCGACTTCGCCAAGGACGTCTCCGACGACGCCACGTCGATCCACCTCGTCCAAACGCTCATCGTCATGTTCGCGGGGCTGGCGGCCTTCGGCACCCTGTGGGCCGCCAAGTTCGTGGTGCTGAACAAGGTCCTGTTCGCCCACAAGCCGCACCACGCCTCGGAAGCGGCGGCGGAGGACGGCTCGACCCTGCCGAGCTGACCGCCGCTCCTCCTGGCCGGTGCCCGACGACCGAGCGTTCCCCCGGGCCGCGGCGGCCCTGCGGCCGGCCGACGCCGAGGCTGCGTCCGAAGCGGGTGCCCACCACGCCCGGCTGACCAAGCCCCGAGGCTCGCTGGGCGCCGTCGAGGGTCTCGGCGCGCGCTTGGCGGGCATGGCCGGTGCCTTCCCGCCCCCGGTGCCGGCCCCGGCGACGGTCGCCGTCTTCGCCGCCGACCACGGCGTTGTGGCAGAGGGGGTGACGCCCTGGCCGCAGCAGGTGACGGCGCAGATGGTGGCGACGTTCTGCGCCGGGGGGGCGGCGGTCAACGTCCTGGCCCGTCACGTGGGCGCCCGGGTGGCGGTCGTCGACGTCGGCGTGGCGACCGAGCTGGAGCCGGCCCCTGGTCTGCGGCGGTCGAAGGTCCGGCCGGGGACGGCCAACCTGGCCATCGAGCCGGCCATGAGCGTCTCGGAGGCCGGCCGGGCCCTGGACATCGGCGCCGAGGTGGCGGCAGAGGCGGTGGCGAGCGGGGCGCGGTGCCTGGTGACGGGGGACATGGGCATCGCCAACACGACGGCGTCGGCCGCCCTGATCGCCGCTTTCACCGGGCGGCCGGCGGCGGCGGTGACCGGACGGGGCACCGGCATCGGCGACGCCACCTGGGCGCACAAGGTTGCGGTGGTCGAGCAGGCCCTCCGCCGGGCGCAGGCCGACGGCACCGCGGCCGGCGGTCCCCTCGCCCTGCTTTCCTCCCTCGGAGGCCTGGAGATCGCCGCCCTGGCCGGCTTCGTCGTGGGGGGCGCGGCTGCCCGGGTGCCGGTCGTGGTCGACGGTGTCGTCGCCCTGGCCGGGCTGCTGGCCGCCGCCGCCCTCGCCCCCGGCGCCGTCGACTACTGCGTCGCCGGCCACCGCTCCACCGAGCCAGGGGCGTCCGCCGCCCTCGAGCACCTGGGGCTGGAGCCGCTGCTCGACCTGGGCCTGCGGCTGGGCGAGGGCACCGGGGCCCTCCTCGCCCTGCCCCTGGTCGAGGCGGCGGCCAAGGTCCTCCGCGAGATGGCCACCTTCGACGCGGCCGGCGTGACCGCCAAGGACTGACCCCGTGGCCACCGGGACCGACTCCGCCCGCGCCCGGGCCACGCCGCTCGTGGGCCCGGCCGGCGCCTCGACCCCGGCCTCCTCGCCCAAGGCGGGGGCCCCTGCCCCGCCCGGCGCCGTCACCCAGGGCATGCCCGACGATCTGCTGGCCGTCGCCCGCGACGCCATCGGGTTCATGCCGGAGGCCGAGGGCCTGGCCCTCCACGCCGCCGGCCTCGAGGCCGCCAGGATCGGCCCGCTGCTCGAGGTCGGCACGTACTGCGGGAAGTCGGCGGTCTACCTGGGGGCGGCGGCCCGAGCGGCGCGCACGGTCCTGTTCACCGTCGACCATCACCGCGGGTCGGAGGAGCTCCAGCCTGGCTGGCCGCACCACGACCCTCGGGTGGTCGACCCCCGGACCGGTCGGATCGACACGCTGCCGCTGTTCCGGCGCACCATGGAGAGAGCCGGCCTGCGGGGCCGGGTCGTCGCCGTCGTCGGCGACTCCGCAGTGGTGGCCGCCCGGTGGCGCACGGCGCTGGGCCTGGTGTTCGTCGACGGGGGCCACGGATGGGAGCCGGCGTTCGCCGACTACGAGGGGTGGGCGCCGCTGGTCGCCGCCGGCGGGCTGCTGGCGATCCACGACGTGTTCCCCGACCCGGCCGACGGAGGCAGGCCGCCGTACGAGGTGTACCTCCGGGCGCTGGCATCGGGCGCCTTCGCCGAGGAGGCAGGGTTGGGGCACGGCTCTCTCCGCGTGCTCCGCCGGGTGGCCGAGGGGTGCTGAGCCCCCGCCGGTCGCTGGCCGCCCTCACCGCCCTCGCCGGGCTTGCCCTCGTCGCCGTCGCCGGTTGCGGCGACCGCGACGGCGAGGGGGATGACGGGTCGCCGCCCGAGAGCACGGTCGCCGGGGTGCCGCCCCGACAGGTGGAGGAGGCGGTCAGGGGGCTGTGCGAGGCCAGGGAGGACGCGGCGGACGACGTGAAGTCGGCGCGGGCCACCTTCTACGATCGTTCGCACGAACCGCTGCACGGGATCGCCCGCGCCCTCGAAGCCGTCGACCGAGCCATGGTCGCCCGCCTGCTCCAGGCCAAGGAGGCGGTGGAGGCCGGCCTGGCCGCGGCGACGCCGCCACCGTCGCTGACCGCCGACCTGGACGTGCTGCTGCAGGTCAGTCGGGCCAGCCTGGCCCGGCTCTCCGTCCTCCCTCCGTCGTGCTAGCGCGCACCCGTCTCCTCGCGCTGGCCCTGGTGGCGTCCGCCCTGCTCGGGGGGTGCGCGTCGGGCGACGACGCGGGCGAGCCGGCCGCCCCCCGGGACGACGGGGACCTGTCGGTCCAGGTCGCCAGCTTCGACCTGGCGGTGGGGCCACCCAGCCGGTTCATGGTCGGCCTCGTCACCCCCGGACAGGACCTGGTGGGGTTCGGGACGGTCGACCTGCGGTTCATCTTCGTGGGCACGGGCAGGGGCACCGTCCCCGCCCAGCCGTCGGCTCCGGTGAGGGCGTCGTACCTCCTCATCCCCGGCGCCACCGGCCCGTCCCCCCCGCCGGCCGAGCCCCGGCTGGCCAAGGGGAGCGAGCGGGGCGTCTACGTGGCCCAGGCGGGCTTCGACCGCCCCGGGTTCTGGCAGGTCGAGGCGACGGCCCGGGTCGACGGTCAGGAGCGGAGGGGGACAGGGGCCTTCCAGGTGGGGGAGCGCCACGCCGTCCCCGCGCCGGGCGACCCCGCCCTGCCCACCGAGAACCTCACCCTGTCGACGCCCGACGCCCCCCGGGCCGCGGTGGACTCCCGTGCCGAGGATGGCGGCGAGGTGCCCGACCCGGTCCTGCACGGGACGACCATCGCCGCCGCCCTGTCCGCCCACCGCCCGGTGGTGGCCGTGTTCTCGACGCCCGTCTACTGCCAGAGTCGCTTCTGCGGCCCGGTCACCGACGTCGTCGAGGAGCTGGCCCGCTCCTACGCCGACCGAGCCAGCTTCGTCCACGTGGAGATCTGGCGGGACTTCCAGGGGCACGTCCTGAACAAGGCGGCGGCCGACTGGCTGCTGCGCAACGACGACCTCACCGAGCCCTGGGTGTTCGTGATCGGCGCCGACGGGAGAATTGCCGCCCGCTTCGACAACGTCGTCACCCGGGCCGACCTCGAACCACTCCTGCAGCAGCTCCCGGTGATCGGCCCGGCGGCGTGACCACCAGTTCGCTTACACGCCGGTGATCGGCGGGGGCGGGGCCTGGTGGCGGCGTTGCCAGTTGGGCCGGTCGCTGTCGTCGGGAGCAGCCGGCTCGCCGCCCTCGAGCCGGGCCTCGGCCCACCGGCGCAGCCAGTCGCCGGCGGGGAGGGCGGCGACGACGGCGGCCAGGTCGGTGCGGGCCCCGTGGACGTCGCCGGTGGCCAGCCTGGACACCCCGCGGCAGTAGCGGACCCGCGGATCGGCGAGGACCTCGCCGGTCACGTTCTCGAACGCCGCCACGGCGAGCTCGGGACGCTCGAGCTGGGTGAGGGCCAGGCCCTGGTTCGCCCACAGCCGCTGGCGCACCTCGTCGTTCCCCCCAGGGACCGGCCGCCCGCGGGAGGCGCCGACGTCCGCCGGCCGGGGCAGGGCGGCGTCGGCTTCCAGGCCCGCCCGGGTGGCGAGCAGCGCCTGGTTCCACCGCCCTCGGTACATGGCCAGGCGGGCCCGGGCCAGGTGGAGGCGGGCGGGGTCGCGGGAGACATGGGCACCGTCGTCGAGGGTCGCGGCGGCCAGGTCGAGCTCGCCGTGGCCGGCGAACAGGTTGGCGAGGGCCAGCCGCTTCTCGGTGTCGGCAGGGTCGTGGCCCACCTCTTCCTCCAGCGACCGCAGCTCGGCCTCGAGGCCCGAGGACGTGGCGAACAGCGTGCGGCGGAGCCCCCCCTTCCACCACCGCCACATGCCGTAGAGGAGCAGGCCGTGGACGACCGCCGCGACCCCCGCCGGGCCGGCGGTGGCGTCGAAGTCGTAGATCGTCAGCCAGTCGCCGAAGCGGGTCGTCAGCGACAGGAGGGGGTACCCGACCAGGGAGAACCCGAACTCGAAGACGCCGCCGAGGACCAGCAAGTAGCGGAAGGGCCGCCGCAGCCCCGCCGCCCACACGCCGGCGCCGATCATGGCGAACGCCACGACCGCGCTCACCAGGTTGCCGGAGAGGGCGACGAACCAACTCTGCAGGCGGGTGAGCTCGCCCAGCACGGTCACCGATCCCTCGAACAGCCCGTAGTGGATGCCGCCCACCTCGGCCCCGACGGCGACGGCGGCGGCGGCGTGCCCGAGCTCGTGCAGCAGCACGACGATCGGCGGGACGACGAAGACCGAGACCTGGGTGGCCACCCGCCGGTCGGCGGCGGTGAAGTCGTCGTCCACGAACTCGCGCCAGCCCCTGACCAGGCCCACGAGGGTGAAGAAGGCCCCCAGGCCGAGGATCAGGTCCATGCCCAGGCGGTTCGGGTCGAAGCCCACGGGCCGATGCTACGGCCCGCCCTGGGTGGGCGGGCAGAACTGTGAGGCACCGTCCTACAGTCGGCGGAGACCGGGGCAGGAGGGAGCGGCGATGGCTCGCTACGACGTGGTCATCGTGGGGATGGGTTCGGGCGGCATGGTGGCGGCCGAGTTCGCCGCCACCCTGGGCCTGCGGGTGGGCGTCGTCGAGCGCTCCCGGGTGGGGGGCGACTGCCTGTGGACCGGCTGCGTCCCCAGCAAGGCGCTGCTCGCCTCGGCCAAGGCGGCCCACACCATGCGGGTGGCCGACCGCTACGGGCTGCCGTCGGTCGTGCCCGAGATCGACACGTCCCTGGTCTGGAAGCGCATCCGGGCCATCCAGCAGGACGTGGCCACCACCGACGACGACCCCGAGCGCTACCGAGCCATGGGCGTGGAGATCGTGTTCGGCGACGCCCGCCTGGTCGGCCCCAACTCCGTCCAGGTCACCGGCCCCGACGGCACCCGCGTCATCGAGACGCGCTTCGTCCTGCTCTGCACGGGAAGCCGCCCCGCCGTCCCTCCGGTCGAGGGCCTGGCCGAGGCCGGCTTCCTGACGAGCGAGAACGTCTTCGAGATCGAGCGGGCGCCCGAGAGCGTGGTCATGATCGGCGGCGGGCCCATCGCCATCGAGATGGCCCAGGGCTTCGCCCGCCTGGGCATAGGGGTGACCGTGCTGCAGAAGGGGCCGGGCATCCTGCCCCGCGACGAGCCCGACCTGGTGGCCGCCCTCACGACGGTCCTCCGGGAGGACGGCGTCGACCTGCGGGTCAACGTGGAGACCCAGCGGGTCACCGGGGAGGACGGCCAGAAAGTCGTCCACGGCACCGAGAACGGCGTCCACGGGCGCTGGCCGGCGGAGGACCTCCTGGTGGCGGTGGGCCGCCGTCCCAACGTCGAAGGCCTCGGCCTCGAGGACGTCGGCGTGCACGTGGGACGCAAGGGCATCGAGGTCGACCAGCGCATGCGCACCAGCGTCCCGTCCATCTACGCCGCCGGGGACCTGGCCGGACGCTTCCTCTTCACCCACTCGGCCGCCTACGAGGGAGTGCGGGCCATCCGCGACATGTTCTTCCCGGGCAAGGGGACGGTGACCAACTTCGTCCCCTGGTGCACGTTCACCGACCCCGAGCTGGCCCATGCCGGCCTCACCGTCGCCGAGGCCCGCCAGCGCCACGGCGACGACGTCGACGTGTGGCGCCTCGACCTGACCCACTCCGACCGGGCACGGGCCGACAGCGCCACCGAGGGCGCCATCGTCATTGTCACCGTCGACCGGAAGGTGGTGGGCGCCCACATCCTGGCCCCGTCGGCCGGCGAGATGATCCACGAGCTGGCCCTGGCCATCAACCAGGGGCTGCGGTTCTCCGAGGTGGCCAGCCTGATCCACGTGTACCCCACCCTCTCCACCGGCATCGGCCAGCTGGCCGCCGAGGCCGCCTTCGAGGGAGCGAAGCGGCTGCGCTGGCTGGTGCGCAAGGAGAAGTAGGGGGCGGCCGCCGGAGCGGCGGCTCAGTCCTTGTCCCTGCCCCTGCCGTTCCCTCTTCCTTCGCCTTCCTCGCCGTCCCCGCCACCTTGGCCACGGCCCTCGCCCCCACCTTCGCCGCCGCCGCCTTCGCCGCCGCCGCGGTCAGCCGCCGGCGGGGCGGTGACGGCCGGGGCGGCCGTCGTCGGTGGGACAGTGGCGACGGCGGTGGTCGTGGGGACAGCGGTCGTGGCGGTGGGGGCGGCGGTCGTCGCCGTGGCCGGACCGGGAGCGACGGGAGGCGGTGACCGGTCGTCATCCGCCTGGCCGAGGAGCACGAGGAGGAGAAGGACGCCGAGGGCGGCGAGCCCTCCCAGAACCAGCGCCCGCCGGGAGCTCGCCATCCGGTCGGGCGCCGGTACGACCTCGTCGGGCCGCGCTTCCTCGTCGAGCACCAGCGTGTCGCCCCCGGCCGCCAACGGCACCGTCGGGGCCGCTCCGGCGGTGCCTCCCGCCGCCGACCTCGCGACGGCCGCCGCCATCTCCACCGCCGATGAGAACCGCCGGGCCGGGTCGGGGTCCATGGCCCGTTCGACCGCGGCCACCAGAGCCGGGTCGAGGCCGGGGCGGGCCTCCCCGAGCGGCCGGTGCGCGCCGGACGCCACCGCCCGGGCGATGGCCAGCGGCGTCTCTCCGGGGAACGCCCGCTGGCCGCTGAGCGCCTCGTAGAGCACGACGCCCAGGGCCCAGAGGTCGGCTCGGGGGCTGGCCGGAGCGCCGTCGAGGCGCTCGGGCGCCAGGTAGGCAGGCGTGCCCAGGATCTGCCCCGTCCCGGTGAGGTCGGCGCCGCCGGCCGCCTCCACGCTCTTGGCGATCCCGAAGTCGGCGAGCTTGGCCCGACCGTCGGCGGTGAGCAGGATGTTGGCGGGCTTGACGTCGCGGTGGACGAGCCCGGCAGCATGGGCGGTGCCCAGGGCACCCAGCACCTCGTCGGCCATCGTCCGCACCCAGGCCGGGTCCAGGGGCCCGGCGGCGACACGGTCGGCGAGGGTCTCGCCCGGGAGGCGCTCCATGACGATGTAGGGGACGCCCTCGTGCTCGCCCGTGTCGTACACGGCCACCGCGTTGGGATGCGACAGGGACGCGGCCGACCGGGCCTCGGCCTCGAAGCGGGCCCGGACGTCGGGCCGAGCCGCCATCTCGCTGCTGAGCAGCTTGATCGCCACCGCCCGGCCCAGGCGCCGGTCGGTGCCCGCGTACACCTCGGCCATCCCGCCCCGGCCGAGGAGGGGACCGACCTGGTATCGCTCGCCGATCACCGAACCGGCGACCAGACGGGGCGGAGCCGCGCCCGGCATGGGCTGCACGGTAGCGCTGTACCCAACACCGGGAGGGGGCAACGAGCGCCGTTCGGTTTGCCGCCGAGCATGGATGGAAAGGACGACCTACACTGGACCCGCGCCGGGTGGGGCGCCGCCGATCGACCGGAAGGTGCGATCGAGACAATGGTGGCCGTGGCTTCTCAGGGCAACGAGGAATACGAGAGCACTGATCTGAGCGAGCCGATGCCGGTGGTTGCGGCCGCGCGTTCGGCGCCCCCCGCCACGCCGTCGCCCTGGCTCGACCGCCTGTTCGAGCACTTCGTTCGCACGGGCGCCGGGCCCGACGGGGCCTGCCGGCTGGCCCAGAGCAAGGACGCGGTGCTGTCGACGGCGCGCCAGCTGGCCGACGCCGGCCGCTGGGCCGACGTCCTCCGGCTCGTCCGGGTGGCCGAGCCGGCGTTCGCCGCCAACGCCTGGTGGGGCGCTTGGAAGTCGGCCCTGTGCCTCGCCCTCGACGCCGCCCGCGCCCTCGGGGACAAGCGGGTCGAGGGATGGGCGCTTCACCAGCTCGGCGTGCGCTCGCTGGGCCTGGAGGACGAGTCGGCCGCCCGAGACCTCCTCGAGGAGGCGCTCGAAGCGCGGGAAGCGGCCGGTGACCGGGAAGCCGCCGAGGTGACCCGCACCCAGCTCGACCTCATCCGCGGCTGACCGCACTGCCGGCCGAGGTCACTTGTTGCACGGGCCATTGCCCGTATCTATCGTCGCCGCCCCCGTCTCATTAGGCTGACCGAGCCGGGCCGCACAGGGCGTGAAAGAGCGGGACGGAGGGCGAACGGGTGACTGCGACACTCGAGGGAAGTGTCGACGCGCGCATCTCCGGACAGGTCAGCGGCCAGATCGCCGTCGGCAACAACATCGTCCAGTACCACGTCGAGCACGGGGGGGTCGTCAACGTGGCCGCCCCCGAGGAGCGCCCCGAGCCCCGGCCCCGGCCCACGCCCCTCCCCGCCCATCTGGGGGGCCGACGGCCGCGAAAGCTCGTCGGCCGTGAGCGCGAGCTGGCGGAGACCCGCGCCGCCCTCGAAGAGGGCGTACCGCTGCAACTTCACGGGCCCCCGGGGGTGGGCAAGACCAGCCTGCTGAAGACGCTGGCTCACCTGCCCGACGATCCTCCCGACGGCGTGCTGTACCACATGGCCCACGGCGAGGACGCCGAAGACGTCCTGCAGTTCCTCTTCGAGACGTTCTACGACACGCCCGGGAAGTTCAAGGCGACCGAAGCCGACCTCCGCCACGGCCTAGGCGGAGTCCAGGCCCGGATCATGGTGGACGACCTCGGGGTCAGCCGGGACGAGCTCGAGACCCTGCTCGATTTCCTTCCCGCCGCCACCTTCGCGGTGGCCTCGCCGGCTCGGTCTCTGTGGGGCGACGGCAAGTCGGTCGCCCTGGCCGGGCTGAGCACCGACGCCGCCCTCGCCCTCCTGGAGCACGAGCTGGGCCGGACCCTCGAGGGCGACGAGCGGGACGCCGGGCTGGCGGTGGTGACCGCCCTCGACGGGCGGGCCCTCGGAATCCTCGAGGTGGCCGCCCACCTGGCGGAGACCAACCAGGACCTGCGGTCGCTGGCCGAGGAGCTCCGGCCCGGGGGGGCCGAGGTGCTGCAGCAAAAGCTGGTGGACTCCCTCGACGCCGACCAGCGGGCCGTCCTCGAGGTGCTGACCGCTCTGGGTGGCGCCAGCCTCCCCGCCGCCGAGCTGGCCGAGATCACCGGCGTGTCCAACGCCGGGGCAGTGGTGGAGTCGCTCATCGCCAAGGGCCTCCTCCAGGCGCACAGCCCCCGCTACAGCGTCACCGACGGTCCCGCCGTCGCCCGCTTTCTCCGCCCCGACCGGTGGGACCGGCCTCTCCTCGACTACTTCTGCGGTTGGGCGGAGCGCAACGGCCGCACGCCCGAGAAGGTCTTGGACAACTCCGCCGCCGTCCTGGCCGTGCTCGACCGGGCGGCCCGCACCCAGGCCGCCGCCGACCTGCTGCGGCTGACCAGGGCGGTCGAGCAGCCGTTCGCCCTCAACGGACGGTGGGGCGCCTGGAGGCGCACGCTCGGTCACGAGCTCACCGCCGCCCGCCGGGCCGGCGACCGGGCGAGCGAGGGCTGGGCCTTGCACCAGCTCGGCACCCGGGCCTTGTGCCTGGCCCAGGAGCACGAAGCCCGGTCGCGGCTGACCGAGGCCCTGCGCATCCGCGAGTCCCTCGGCGACACGGACGGCGCGGCGGTGTCCCGCCACAACCTCGACCTCCTGCGCGGGGGTGGCGGGCCCACCAGGCCGGCGGGAATGGCGGTCTCGGCCGCGCCCGTCGTGGGTGGGCTCTCCCTCCTGGCCCTCCTCGCCATCGTGGTGGCGAGCGCCCTGGTGCTCGGTGGCCTGGTGCTGGTCGCGACCCGAACGCTGGGCGGAGAGGGAGGTGGAGGCGCAGCGGCCGAGGTGGCGGGGCTCACCGTGATCCCGGCCCGCCACGACTTCGGCGAGCGGCCGGCGCTCGACCCGTCTCCTCCCCGCACGGTGACGGTCAGCAACGGGACCGCCGGAGCCGTGAGGGTGGATTCGGTGGCCCTGGTCGGCGACGGCGCGGCCTTCCGCGTGGAGAACGACACCTGCCGGGGAACGATGCTGGAGCCGGGCTCCTCCTGCACCCTGGCCGTTGTGTTCAACGCCCCGGACGCCGGGAGCTTCGACGCCCGCCTGGTCGTTCGGAGCGGCGGCCAGGACGGTCCCTCGACCGCCCTCGCCGGAGTGGCCACACCCGCCCGGACCGGTCGGGCCGGCCCGCTCCCGACGACCACCGTCCCGACCACGACGGTGCCCCCGACGACAACGACCGTTCCGAACGGGACCTGCTCGCTCCGGCCCCCTGCCGGCCAGTCGGTGCTCTACGGCGCGCCGCTCCGGCTCACGACGACGGCCAGCG
>DATACM010000299.1:0-7675 GCA_036259055.1 Acidimicrobiales bacterium
CGTCACTGGGGGAGGGCGGCTTCCAGCTCGAGGCTGTCCGCCGCCGGCGCTTCCCGATCGTCGGTGCCGGCTCGGGTCTGTCGTCGTTCATCCACGTCGACGACGCCGCCTCCGCCACGCTTGCCGCGGTCGAGACCGGCACGCTGGGGCTGTACAACGTCGTCGATGACGACCCTGCGCCGGTCGCGGAGTGGCTTCCCGCTCTGGCCGCGGCCCTCGGCGCCAAGCCTCCCCGGCGGGTGTCGGCACGGCTGGCTCGTCGCTTCGTCGGGGAGCATGGCGTGGTCTTGATGACCGAGGCCCGGGGAGCCTCCAACGCCAAGGCCAAGCGGGACCTCGGGGGGCGGCCCGCGTATCCGAGCTGGCGCGACGGGTTCCGACGCGGGCTGGGCAACGTCATTCCCACTAAGGCCGCGTAACGGTTGCGACAGCGAGTCGAGGTGCGGACGTTCGTTGGCTCTCAGGCCGCCGGAGTGAAGGCGGGCGGAGGCCGCGATCGATGTCTTCCCGGGCTTGGCGTCCCCGAGGCGGTAGCGACATCAGGGGGAAGGGTGCCCCTCGACCCGTGGGGACCGCTGAGATCGACGTCGGTCTTGATCCGGCCTACTGGCTTCGTGTTCCTCGGCCTCGACAACCCGGCGAGCTAGTTCTCGGAGTTCGATCCTTAGGCGCTCGGCGCCCCGGGCCAGGATTTCCATTGCTGCCTGCGACGAGATTCCCTGGCGACCCATCAGGATTCCCTTGGCCTGCCCGATCAGCTCCCGCGTCTTTATCACCTCCCGGAATCGAGCAAGGTCCTCCTTATTCTGCGCGGCCCGTAGCGCAACCGAAGCATGCGCAGCGAAGATGGTGCCGACCGCGAGTGACTCGTCAAGAAAGGCCCGAGGTTGCTTGGAATAGAGGTTGAGCGAACCCAGTGTGTCGTCGTCGATGAACATTCGGAATGCCAGCATGCTCCGAACGCCGGTGACCTCGGCGGCGCGCCGCGAAAACCGGGGCCAGCGGGTGTCTTTGGCCAGGTCGTCGGTTACCACGGTATGGTGCTCCCTGATCGCCTCGAGGCAAGGACCGTCGTCGACGTCCAACTGAAGGGCGTCGACTCGCGGGCCGACATCGTCGCTGGCCGCCGGCGAGGCGAGTTCGTGGTCGCGGACCACAGTCACCACGGCATGGTCGCAACCCGCCACCGTCGCCACCAACAGCTCGCAGATCTTCTCCAGAGTGCGCTGGACGTCCGGTTCGGCCAAGAGCACACGGGAGATCTCGGCGAAGGTTTCGGCGAGCTGCTGTTCTCTCACCGCCATCGGCACCACCTCAAGGTCACGCGCCTCGCCATGTCACAGCCGTCGTGGAAGTACCCCTCCAAGGGATTCCCATCACGGCGCATCGCTTATCACGCGGCGACGACGCCTTGTCGGGGCCGAGCCGACAACACTCCATGCCGCCCGTGAACGACGTGGGTCAGACCTCGAGAAGGCGGTTGCCCGGGCCTCGCCACTCGACTACCACGATGGTGGCGTCGTCCTGCAGCTCCCCCTCCTGGTGGTCGAGGATTGCATGCACGAGGCGCCGCATGGTCTCGGGGGTGGGCGTGGCCGCTGCGGAGGTGCGCGTGATCATGTCGACGAGGCGGTCGACGCCAAAGAACTCCCCGTCGGCCGAGCGGGCCTCGACCACGCCGTCAGTGAAGAAGAGCACCTGGTCGGCCGGCTCGAGCATCTCCTCGCTCACCACCACTGACCCGCTCACCCCGAGGGGGGGAGTCACTTCCCCGACAAGGGTCTTGACGATCCGACCGTTTCGCAGGAGCAGGGGCGGTAGGTGGCCGGAGACCGACCAGCGCAGCCCTCCCGAGGAAAGGTCGAGCTCCGCGAGCACCGCGGCCACGAAGC
The DNA here is from genome assembly GCA_036259055.1 of Acidimicrobiales bacterium. GTDB lineage: Bacteria > Actinomycetota > Acidimicrobiia > Acidimicrobiales > AC-14 > DASZJY01. The sequence goes on from DATACM010000299.1 coordinate 1,893, forward strand.
GATCGAGGCCGAATTCGGTGGCAACCGCGACATCGATGGCCGTCGCCGTCTCCATCAGGTCCGCTCCGGCGCGCCGACTGCTCCGAGAGGCGGCCATGGCCACGCTGGCCAGCAGCCCCGCCTCCAGGCCGTGGCCCATGGCGTCGAACACCGCGATGCGTGCGGTATTGGCGTCGACTGCGTAGTCGAAGGAGTCGCCCCCTAGTTGGTAGACGGGAGCGACCACGCCGCTGATGACCACCCGGTCGGTGCCGAAGGTGAGGGGTGGGAGCAGGCGCCAGGCCAGCTCCGCGGCCACCGACATGGGTTGGCGCCGCCGGACCCGCTCGAAGAGGTCGCCGTACACCTGCTTGGTTATCACCACCTCGGCGATGAGCCCGGCGAACACGCGCACGTCGTCGGGGTCCGGCTCGTCGCCGCCGAAAGCCAGCTCGAGTACGCCGAGGCGCTCGACGCCGTCGAGCAACGGCACCCACATCCGCCCGCGGCCGTCCTCGCCAGTGGTCTGCTGGACCTCGAGGGTCCGATAGCACCATCCTGCCAACGTGGCGTCGATCAGCACCTCCTCGCGGTCGGGACCGGCGGAGTTGGGCACTGGGGCCAGCACGCGCTGCTCATAGTCCACGAGGTAAAGGGCGGCATCCTCGGCCCCCAGCGCTCGGGCATGCTCTACGATCAGGGCCACCACGTCGTCGGGAACGACCAAGTGCGAGGCCTGCACCAGGTCGGTGAACTTCTGGGCGCCTCTGTCTCGGACGGCCATCTCCGGTCGACCCTATCGGCGGAGCCGGTAAGCCGCCCACAACGGTGACCTTGGCGCGCCACCTGACGTCAACCCACTCCTCGCCGACAAAGGCGGTTGACACGACTGCGGCGGGTCGGTCTCGGGTGGGGGCCCTGGCGGGCCGGGGGGGGCGGCCACTGGATCCGCCATTGCAAGTGGATTCCCAATGGCCTCGCGACCGCGGTCACGTACCCGGGATGGGAGAGGAGATGCGACACGGCCGATGGGTGCCTCTGCTCCGATGACGTCGTAGCGATCCGGGCGAGAGCCGCCCGTGACGACTCGCGCACAAGAGAGCCGGCGACAAGGACGGCACCGTAGGCGACAAGGATCCGGCCCAAGTGCGGGTCTTCCTGGAAGGTGGCGAGGAATCCGTGGCAAGCCAACGCCCTCTCTCGCGCCGCCCGCCCACGCGATCCCAGGCGGTCTCGGACGCCTTGACGTGCCATGCGCCGCCGATCTCGGCGGCGATGACAGACGCTTCATCGGATGACGTCAATGGGGGCATTGGTCGGCCAACTGGTGGACGATGAGAGGGCGAGCTCAGAGCGGCTGTCGGGACCCGATATCGGCGAGCGTTTCCGGTAACGTCGGCTCTGGTGCGAGAGTTCCTGCGAGGCGCCGTCGGGCTGCACGTCTTGTACCACGCTGCCGAGGGCGAGATTCATGGCGCCTGGATGTCGCAGGAGCTCGCTACCCACGGCTACAAGATCAGCCCCGGGACGCTCTACCCGACGCTGCACAGGATGGAGACTGACGGCCTGCTCGTGTCGCGCCGCGAGGTGGTGGATGGCCACACACGTCGCGTCTACTCGGCTACCGACAAGGGTCGGGCGGTGCTCGCCGACGCCCGGCGAGCGCTGCGAGAGCTCGCCGACGAGATGCTCGAGTGAGCACCCAAGACCCGGTCGCGCCGACCCGCCTCGCTCGGCGGCTAGGGACCTTTGATGCGGTGGTTATCGGTCTGGGCTCGATGATCGGCGCCGGGGTCTTCGCCGCGATCGGTCCCGCAGCTGGCGCGGCCGGGAGCGGACTCCTCGTCGGACTGGCGATCGCGGCGGGCGTCGCCTACTGCAACGCCACGTCCTCCGCGGCGCTGGCGGCGGTCTATCCGCAGTCCGGCGGCACCTACGTATACGGCCGGGAGCGGCTCGGCCCGTTGTGGGGCTACCTCGCGGGCTGGGGCTTCGTGGTGGGCAAGACGGCCAGCTGCGCAGCAATGGCGTTGACATTCGGGGCCTACGCCTTGCCGGAGTGGCGGCGCCCGCTGGCGATCGGCGCCGTCGTCGCCCTCACGGCCGTCAACTATCAGGGGGTGCGCAAGACGGCATGGCTCACTCGGGCCGTCGTCGCCGTCGTGCTGGCGTCCCTCGTGGCTGTCGTCGCCGGTGCGCTGATCGGCGGCCAGGCATCAGCCGACACCCTCGGGTCGCTCACGGGTCATGGATGGTCGGGGGTCCTCGAGTCGGGCGGGCTGCTGTTCTTTGCCTTCGCGGGCTACGCCCGCATCGCGACCCTGGGCGAGGAGGTAGTCGACCCGGCGCGGACGATCCCCCGTGCCATCCCGCTCGCCCTCGGCATCACCGTCGTCGTCTATGCGGCTGTCTCCACCGCCGCCCTGCTCGCCGTTGGCCCTGATGCGCTTGCCGAGTCCACTGCGCCGCTCGCCACTGCCGTGCGTGCCGGTTCCTTCGATTGGCTGGTGCCTGCCGTGCGGATCGGCGGCACTGTGGCCTCCCTGGGGGTGCTCCTGTCGCTCATCGCCGGCGTCAGCCGAACCGCCTTCTCGATGGCCGCCAACGGCGACCTGCCTCGCTGGCTCGACGCCGTCCATCCCACCCACCGTGTTCCGCACCGGGCCGAGCTCACCGCGGGGATGGTCATCTGCGGGCTGGTCCTCGTCGCCGACCTACGCGGGTATTGGCTTCAGCTCGTTCGCGGTGTTGACCTACTACGTCATCGCCAACGCATCGGCATGGGCGCTCCCGCCCGAGCAGCGCCGCTGGCCCCGGTCACTGGCCGGCGCCGGAGTCATCGGCTGTGCCCTTCTCGCCCTCACGCTGCCCACCGGCAGCGTCGTCTCGGGAGTTGTCGTCCTCGCCATCGGTACAGCGATCTGGGTCGTCCGCCCCGCGCTCCGACGGCGGGCACAGCGACGATGACAACGCTGAACCGCCGCCAGCTGCTCGCCGCCGCCGCCGGCCTCGCAGGTTCCGGCGTCACGGGCGTTCTCCTCGGAAACCATGTCTGGCCCCTCCTCGCCCGAGAGGACCTGGTGCCTGGCAGAGCCCCCGACATCGCGCTGCCGTCCGAGGCATGGCAGACCACCGACGATCACGTGGTCTTCGCGGCCGTGGGCGACACCGGCAGCGGCGGTCGCCAGGCGATGGCTGTGGCCACTCAGATGGCCCGCACCTATGAGGCGATGCCGTTCGGCTTCGTGGCACACCTTGGCGACATCTGTTACTACGGGAACTTCGAGGATCGCTACGAGGACGTCTTCGCCCGGCCGATGCGACCCCTGATTCGTGCCGGCGTCGGCTTCGAGCTCGCCATCGGCAACCACGACGCCGACCTGCGCCACAGCGACGAAGGTCTGGCCGAGATCGAGGCCGAGCTCCGGCTGCTGGGCACCCCCGGCCTCTACTACGCGACGACCCATGGTCCCGCCGACTTCTTCTACCTCGACTCGAGCGTTCCCGGCGTCTTCGGAGAGGGCGCCCGCCAGCAGTGGGAATGGCTGGCCGACGCGCTGGCGACGTCGTCGAACCAGTGGAGAATCGTCCTGCTCCACCACCCGCCGTACTCTTCGGGCCAGCACGGGTCCACCCCTGGTGCCCGGGAGATGCTCGAGCCCATCGTGCGCCGCCACCAGGTCGATCTCGTGCTCGCCGGCCACGACCACCACTACGAGCGCACCCACCCGCTGCACGGCACCACCTACGTGGTCAGCGGCGGCGGCTGCAAGATGAGAGCAGTCGGCCGTAGTGACTTCACCGCCGTCGCCGAGTCGACGCTGCAGTTCCTCCACGTCGACATCGACGGCGATCAGCTGACCGCTCGCTCGATCCGCCCCGACGGGAGCGTCGCCGACGTCTTCGAGCTGCGGGCCCGCCGCGGATGATGAGACGCGAGCTCGCGGACCGGATCGCACCACCGATCTACGCCGCCCTGGACTTCGCCGTCATCATCGCTCCTGCGCTCGCCGTCAAGGTCGCCGCCGAGCGGGGCGGCATGGGCGGGACCGAAGGTGTCGATCTGATCATCGCCAGCTGCGTGCTCGGCGCAGCCCATGCCGCAGTTGCGTGGTCGCGGTTTCTCTTCGAGGAACGCACGGCGGTGCGGCGGGCCGACATGTGGATCGCCGCCGTGGACGCGCTCGTCGTGTTGGCACTCGGTGCGACATTTCTGCTCGTCGCCGTGCTCTACGGCTTCTCCGACGAGCACGCCTCCCTCGCCAATCGCGGCTATCCCGTCGTCGCCCTCTGGGCCGGTATCCAGCTCGCCGCCATCGCCGTCGCGGAGGTTACCGCCAGGGTCGTGTTCTGGTGGCTCGAGCCGCACCCCTCCCGGGCAATGCGCCGAGGGCTGGTCTCGGCCGCAGCGCCCAAGCCGACTGCCGACGGGCCAGGCCGCGGTGCGGGTCGCGGCGTGTCCGAAGCGGCGAACGAACGATGATGACGGCGACGACCACTCGTGTCAGGGCTCGGTAGGTGACGGCGGTGAGCCCGACGACCGCGGGGAGGGCAATCGGTCACTGCCAGGACGGGGCGGCGTAGGCGCCGGCCCGACGGTGGCGAAACACCGGCACCGATCATCGACCGGGCCCGATCACCACGGCGTCCCCGACATCGAGCCGCCGGGCGAGCCGGCTCGGCACGCCGTCGTGTCCGTTGGTCAAGACGCGGTACCCGGCTGAAATGGCTCGATCAGGTTGCCGGGCGGGTGACAGGCGCGGACGTGGGAACCGCCCGGCCCGGTGACGACGTCGTTGCGGAACGCGATTCCCCCGGCGGTGAGTCGGGCGATCTCGCGCTCGAGGTCGTCGACGACGAAAATGGGTGGAACCGTCAGAGACGCCCGAAGCGCCCGGCCGCGAGCGACCCGACTCCGACGACCAGAGGGGCCTCGACCACGGCTGTCATAGCGGTCCCTCTCTCGATCTCTGCTCTCTCTCTAGGTCGGGCGCTCTCGCTGTCGGGCCGCTGGCTGGAAGAGCTCGATGAGGTTCCCGGAGGGGTCTTCGACGAGGATCTGGCGCCCACCGGGACCGCTGACGATCTCGTTGCGGAAGGTCACTCCCGCCGCCTTGAGGCGGGCGATCTCGCCATCGAGGTCGGAGGTGACGAAGTGGATGCGGTTCCAGCCGCCTGGGCCCGGGACGGCGCCGTCAGGCATGGGGCGACCGGCCGAGCTTGTGGGTCCGCTCAGCAGCAGGCGCAGGTTGTCCTTGGTGACGTCTGCGAAGGCCGGAAGGGTGACGCTTCTTGGCTGGAAGCCGAAGTGGGTGGAGTAGAACTCGACGGCTTGCGCCACGTCATCGACCATGTAACGGACATTCACGTTCTCATCGGTGGCCATGGGCGCTCCTCTCGTCTTCTGCCTGGTAGGTGAGTTGGGCGATGAGCAGTTCGACGCGGGCTTCGATCTCGTCCGCGGTGCGAACGAAGGCCGGGTAACTGGCGTCGTCGCGGTCGGCGGCGGCGGCCGGGTCGGCCATGCTCCAGTGCGCGGTGACCGGCGGGCCGGGGAACTCGGGACAGATCTCTCTGACCTTGTCGCAGAGGGTGATGACCTGGTCGAAGCGCGTGCGTGCGAAGCGGTCGAGGTGCTTGGTGGGGCGCCCAGAGATGTCGATGCCCCGCTGGGCCATCACCCGGACCGCGTTGGGATGCAGGGCCTTGGGATGGCTGCCCGCGCTCCGGGCCTCGATGGCATGGACCGAGCGGTGCTCCAACAGCGTCTCGGCGATCTGGGAACGTGCGGAGTTGCCCGTGCA
>DATACM010000300.1:0-1811 GCA_036259055.1 Acidimicrobiales bacterium
CCCGTGCCTGTTCGTGTCGGGCACCCGTGACGCCTTCGGCACGGTCGAGGAGCTGGAGGCGGCCACCGCGATGATCCCGGGGCCGGTCAGCACCGTCTGGGTCGACGGAGGCGACCACGGCCTTCGCCGGCGCGACGACGAGGTGGCAGCGGCCGTGCGCGACTGGGTCCTCGGGCTGGCCTGACGGCGCTCACGGTGGGGCGCGGTCCTCGGGGTTGAGCTCTTCCAGCTCGCGGCCCGCCGTCTCCGGGTAGAGCGTGAGGACCAGGACCGCCACGAGCGCCGGGCCGCCGATCAGCACCGCCATGGCCGGGCCGATGCGCCCGAAGTGGTCGGCGAGAACGCCCGCCGCCACCAGGCCGACGGCGCTGCCCGACAGGGTGGTCAGCGCCACGATGCCATTGGCCCGGCCGCGCAGCGATGTAGGGAAGAGCTCGGGTCCGTAGACGCCCAGCGCGGGGATCGAGGCGTCGGCGACGACGTTGCCCAGCGTCGCCCACAGCCACACCGTCCAGCCGGTCGAGAAGAACATCCGCAGGGTGCAAAGGGTCCCGGCCAGCAGGGCCAGGGCGCCTACCAGCCGGCGGCCGCGTACGTCGGCCAGGCGCCCGCCCACCACGATGCCGATGGCCGCCGGCGTGCCGGTGGCGACGGCGAAGATCCCGATGTCCCCCCCGCTGTAGCCGAGCTCGTCTCGGAGGAAGCGCCTCCCGAACTGCGACTGCGGCGCGATGAAGAGGTTGGTCAACAGACCGGTGAGGCCGAGGAGCCAGAGCCGGGTCATGTGGCCCCCGATGTTGGCCTCGCCATGGCGGGCGGTGAACCGCCGTGTCTCGGGGAGGTGCCGGCGGATGCTGGGCAGAAGAGGCAAGGCGGCGAGTGGCACCACGTAGAGCAGCCGCCACCCGCGGGTGCCGACGTCCGCCAGCCGGAGCGAGAGCATGCAGATGCCAGCGCCCAACCCGCCGGCCATGGCGAGCAGGCTGACGCCATAGGCGCGCGAGCCCGCCGGCATCTCCTCGGCGGCGACGATCGCCACCACCACCAGGAGGGCGGTCGCCAGCCCCCGGGAGAGCATCTGGCTGGCGGTGAGCCAGGGGAGCGACGGCGCCAGGGCGCCGGTGACGCTCAGCGCGCACCCGGCGGTGGCCGCCCACAGGAGCACCGTCCGCCGGCCCACCCGGTCGGCGCGCCACGCCACCACCACCGCCAGCACGCCTCCTACCCGGACGACCGCTCCGGCCACGCCCTGGGCGCTGTTGCCGGCACCGAACTCGTCGCCGGCGAAGGCGATGGTCTGCGTGAAGAGCGTATTGAGGTAGCCGATCACCACCGAGAGGACGCCGAGGGTGCCGAGCACCGACGCCGCCCGGGCGTCGAGGCGGGCAGGGGGCGCCCACCACGGTGGGGTGGCCCGCGCCGGTCGGGCCAGGGCCCGCTTGAAGGGCGGCACGAACAGCCACCAGAAGTAGGGCAGGGCGAGTGAGAACTCGACGGTGGAGGTGACGTGGCTGCGCCCGTCGGCGGCCCCCTCCACGGCCACCGTCCGCAGATAGGACCGCATGGGGCCCTCCTCCGCCTCGAACCGGCCCGGCCCCACCTCTCGCTCCAGCACCAGGTCGCGCCGCGGGCGGAGCAGCTCGGCCAGGCCGTCGCCGTCGACCGTCGAGCGCGCTACGACCCGGGCCACGCCCGGGAAGGTATCCGGGCCCGCCGGCGTTCTTGGGTACGTGGACGAGCCGGTAGTGTTCGTGCCGCGGCCGACCTCTCCCGCGGCGTCGCCGGCCGGCCCCGGAGGTGACATGGAAGCC
>DATACM010000301.1:0-1682 GCA_036259055.1 Acidimicrobiales bacterium
AGCGTCATCCCCCGCACCCGCCTGGCCGAGATCCTCGGGCGGGTCAAGGAGCTGTCGGAGGAGTCGGGCTTCCGGATCGCCAACGTCTTCCACGCCGGCGACGGCAACCTCCACCCCCTCGTCTGCTTCGACGCCCGCAACGAGGGCGAGTCGGAGAAGGCGGAGGAGGTCGCCGGCGAGATCCTCACCGCCTGCATCGAGGCCGGCGGCTCCATCACCGGCGAGCACGGCGTGGGCGTCGACAAGAAGAAGCACATGACCGAGATGTTCTCGGACCACGACCTCGAGGCGTTCCAGCGGCTGCGGTGCGCCTTCGACCCCAACGGGCTGGCCAACCCCGGCAAGGTCATGCCCACCCCGAGGCTCTGCGGCGAGGTGCCGGGCCCCTACCGCCGGCACCCCCTCGAGCAGGCCGGCGTGGCGGAGCGCTTCTGAACGTGGCGGACGAGCCCCGGCGCGAGGCGCCGTCGTCGGCCGAGGAGGCGGGCGAGGTCATGCGCGCCGCCGGCGACGACAAGCTCCGCGTTCGCATGCGGGGCGGGGGGACGAAGCTGTCGTGGGGCAACGCCCTCGCCCAGCCGCCCGACCTGGAGGTGTCCACCGAGCGGCTGGACGAGCTGGTGGAGCACAACGAGGGCGACCTCACCGCCGTCCTGCAGGCGGGCGTCCCCCTGGCTCGGGCCCAGGAGAGGTTCGCCGAGGCCAACCAGATGATCGCCCTCGACCCGTGGCTGGGCGACGGCGGCGAGGCCACCATCGGCGGCGTGGTCGCCACGGCCGACTCGGGCCCGCTGCGCCACAAGTACGCGGCGGCAAGGGACCTCATCCTCGGCATCACCTTCGTCCTCTCCGACGGGACCGTCGCCAAGGCCGGAGGGAAGGTCATCAAGAACGTGGCCGGCTACGACCTGGCCAAGCTCTTCACCGGCTCCTACGGCACGCTCGGCCTCATCGTCGAGGTCGTGATGCGCCTCCATCCCCGCGCCGCCAACCAGGTGACGGTCCTCGGCGCCTCCGACGACCCCGACACCCTCGGGCGGGCGGCGTCGGCCGTCGCTCACTCCCCGTTCGGGGCCGAGTCGTTGGACATCGCCTGGGCCGACGGGCACGGGGAGGTGATGGCCCGCTTCGGTGGCGCCGCGCCCGAGGCCACCGCCCAGCAGGTCGTCGAGCTGCTGCGGGAGGAGGGTCTCGAAGAGGCGCGCCACACGGGCGACGACGAGGGCATCTGGGAGCGGCAGCGGGAGCGCCAGCATTCGGCCGACGGCGTCGTCGTGAAGGTGTCGGGGCTGGCGTCGGAGCTGCCGGCGGTGCTGCGGGCCGCGGGGTCGGCCGGCGCCTCGTTGGTGGGGAGGGCCGGGCAGGGGCTGTCGTGGATCACCCTCCCCGCCCAGGACGCCGGTGCGCAGGTGGCGGCCATCGAGGACCTGCGCCGGCGGCTCCAGCCGTTCCCGTGCGTCGTGCTCGACGCCCCGAGCGACGTCCGGGAGAAGGTCGACGTCTGGGGCGAGGACGGGTCGGCCGTCCCGCTCATGCGGCGCGTCAAGGAGCGCTTCGACCCGAACAACGTGTGCAACCCGGGGATCTTCGTGGGAGGCATCTGAATGGCGAAGACGGAGACGGGCACGAAGACGGGCGCGTTCGACGCCCACCGACCGCCCGCCCAGGAGCTGATCGACGTC
>DATACM010000302.1:0-2210 GCA_036259055.1 Acidimicrobiales bacterium
GATCAGGAAGGCGGCGCCGACGATGAGCAACCGCGAGCTGGGGTCGGGCCCCTCGATGACCTCCATCAGCTTGGGCACGGCCCACGCCGCCACGGCGATGCCGAGGGCCAGGCCGACCCACGAGCTCACCCGGGCGACGAAGCCGAGGCGGTAGCCCCCCACGCCGCTGCCGATCAGGACGAGGATGATCAGCAGGTCGAAGAGGTTCACGTCGTCGGGTGGCCGGGGCCGGAACGCACGGGCGACATCGTACGGATCGCGGACGGTTCGGCTCTGGTCGGCGGGAGGCCGCCGGCGTGGTATCCATCCCGGATGGAGTACCGGCGCCTCGGCTCGAGCGACCTCGACGTCTCCGAGATCAGCCTCGGCTCGTGGCTGACCTTCGGCTCCGGGGTCGAGGCGGAGCGGGCCACGGCGTGCGTGCACAAGGCGTTCGACGTCGGCATCAATTTCTTCGACACCGCCAACGTCTACGGCCGGGGGGCGGCCGAGTCGTTCCTCGGCGAGGTCCTGTCGGGCGTCGACCGCTCGTCGTACGTCCTGGCGACCAAGGCCTACTTCCCCATGTCGTCGACCGACCGGGGGCTGTCGGCGGCGCAGATCCGCAAGCAGAGCGAGGCGTCGCTGCGCCGGCTGCGCACGGACTACGTCGACCTCTACCAGTGCCACCGCTACGACCCCGAGACGCCGCTCGAGGAGACGATGGGCGCCCTGACGGAGCTGGTCCGCTCCGGGAAGGCCCGCTACATCGGGTTCAGCGAGTGGACGCCCGACCAGATCCGGGCGGCGCTGGCCATCCCCGGCGTCGAGCGGTTCGTCTCGAGCCAGCCCGAGTACTCGATGCTCTGGCGCAAGATCGAGCCCGAGATCATCCCGCTGTGCCGGGCCGAGGGCATCAGCCAGATCGTGTGGTCGCCCCTGGCCCAGGGCATCCTCACCGGGAAGTACCGCCCGGGGTCGCCCCCGCCGGCTGATACCCGGGCGGCGAGCGAGAGCATGGGCAGGTTCATGGGCCGGTGGCGCGACGACGACGTGCTCGCCGCCGTCGACCGCCTCCGTCCCATCGCCGAGGGGCTGGGGCTGTCGATGGCCCAGCTGGCCCTCGCCTGGGTGCTGCGGGAGCCCAACGTGGCCTCGGCCATCACCGGAGCGTCGCGCCCCGAGCAGGTGGAGCAGAACGCCACCGCGTCGGGGGTGACGCTCGACGACGACGTGCTCGCCGCCATCGACAAGGCCCTCGGCGACGCGGTCGGGCCCTGAGAGGGACGGTCGCCACGCCCGAGCACGACCAGTGGGAGGCCCGCCAGCGGGCCTTCGCCGAGCGCCTCGGCGCCCGGGGCGTCTCCGACGTGGCGACGGGGACGGTGGTCGTCGTCAACTCGATCACCTATCCCGCCGTCGAGCTGGCCAAGATCACCGCCGCCCAGTTCTACGAGGAGCGGCTGCTCTTCATGCTGCTGTTCCTGCGCGCTCCGGAGCTGCGCGTGGTCTACGTGACGTCGGTGCCCGTCGACCCGGCGATCGTCGACTACCACCTGCGGTTCCTCCCCGACCCGGAGGACGCCCGGTCCCGCCTGTCCATGATCGACCTCGCCGACCCGTCGGCGGCCGCCCTCTCGGAGAAGCTGCTCAGCCGCCCCGACGTGCTCAGCCGGATGCGCTCGGCGATCGGCGATCCCGACGACGCCTACATGGTGACGTTCAACGTCACCGACGCCGAGAAGGCGCTGAGCGCGGCGCTCGGGATCCCGTTGTACGGGCCGGCGCCCGATCAGGTCGCGCTCGGGTCGAAGAGCGGGTCGCGGCGAGTTGCTCGCCGGGCCGGTGTCGGCGTGCTCGACGGAGCCGAGGACCTCTACTCGCTCGAGGCGGTCGAGGCGGCGTTGGCCCGGCTGCGGGAGCGGCGGCCGCCGGCGGAGGCGGCGGTGGTCAAGCTCAACAACGGGTTCTCCGGCCAGGGCAGCGTGATGGTCGAGCTTGGGGACGGGCGGTCGCCGTTCTCACTGACCACCGCCACGACGACGTTCTGCGCGGTCGAGGAGTCGTGGCCGACGTTTCTGCCCAAGGTGGAGGCCGAGGGAGCCATCGCCGAGGAGCTGGTACGCCGGCCGGGCGTGGTGTCACCCAGCGTGCAGCTGCGCCTCTCGCCCGCCGGTTCCTTGGAGGTGCTCTCCACCCACGACCAGGTGCTCGGGGGGCCCGGCAACCAG
>DATACM010000303.1:0-3430 GCA_036259055.1 Acidimicrobiales bacterium
GGCTTCCACCTCCATTGTCCGAAACAAGATGACCGGGCCCTCAAGGCTTCCCCTGCGGGCGGCCTGCGGCCGGCCTTGACCACCCTCGCCTGAGCGCGACGACCCCGAAGGGCTTGGAGACGCGCGCCTACGCGACGAGCAACCGTCCAGCGCGCCAGGCCTCAGAACCGCTGATCGTGCTCCTCTTCGAGGAGCGCAGTGTTGACAAAACCCACTCCTTTAGACATGCCGTGTTCGCTCGCTACGGCCGCGGACGCCGGCACCCCTAGGAGCCGTGGGTGACCGCGCGTTCGACTCCTGCCCGGCGGCTCGCGACATAGCACCCAAGCCCGCGCGGCCGTCTCCTCCAACCGTCGCCACTCCGGCCCTCTGCCCCGTCTGGTCTGACCCCCTACGCGATGCGGCGCCGTCCTTGCTCAGCGTCCGACCACCAGGCTCCGACGGCCTCGGGGAATGGCGGAAGGGCCGAAAACCGCTGCCACCCGGGGTCCGCCACTATGGCCCCTTCGTGCGGCAAGACCAACACCCGCCGGTTGATACTCCCAGCGTCTGGAACTCGAGCCGCAATCGTCTGGCACACGAGAGAATGCAGCTCGAGGAGCTCGGTGTGGTGGCTATCGCCTTGCTCGTTCAATCCGGCTGGGAGACCCGCTTGCACGTCCCCCCACCTCCCCTGGAAGTGGGGGAAGACGGCGGCATCGATCCAGCCCAGACCGGGGTAGAGCTCCGGGCCGTCATCGCCGCTCTCGTCCACTGCGCCCACACCGAGCGCGATGGCGCCCGCTGACGCTCCCCACACCACCGCGCCAGCGTCGCTTGCCTGCACGAGCGCCTCTCCGGTCGGGCCTGCGGCGAGGTAGTCGACGAGGTAGCGGTGGTAACCCCCGGCGAGGTGGACGACGTCGGCGTGGACGACGATCTCCGAGGCGCTGTCGGTTGCCGACGCGCCCACATCCACGAGGCGCCCTCCTCGTTGCTCGACTGCCCGTTGGAGCGCATGCGCGGGCCCGGACCACGGGCAGGCAGCACCGATGAACGCAACGATCGGGGGAGTGGACGTTTGGACCAGACCCAGCACGCTTTCGACTCGCCTTGTCGTGTCGCCGCCCCCGTCGAAAACCAGTCTCCCCGTGCGTTGTGGCGTCCGTGAGGGGATCGCCGGGCGCCGAGGGGGATCGGGCACCGGGAGCCCCGCAGCGCGACGGATGTCATTGGTGTACACGTCGAAGCTTCCGAAGGCGACGTGGATCTTCGCCAAGCCGACGAGGATGTGCGCCGGGCCGACCTCCTGGCCGGCCGCCCGAGCTTCCTCGGTTGCCACCGCGACGATGGCTTTGGCATCGTCCGCGAGCATCGGTGGCGGCACCTGGGCGCTCGGTGCCTTGGCCGGGGGAGGCCCCACTCGGGCAGTCAGTCGTCGAAGCCGGTCCACGTCAACGCCGGCGGACTCGAGGATCAGCCTGGCGCCCGACTCTCCATGCGTGCTCGCGAGCGCGAAATGACGGCCGTCGACCAGCTCATGGCCCCACTGCGCAGCTTCGAGCTGCGCCGTTCCTACAAGCTGTCGCAGCCAGTCGTTCCATCCTCCGACGGCTGCAGGCTGCGCTACGCCCAATATGTCGGACCTCCGAAGCCACCCCCGTCTCCGACCGATCTCTGAACCGTTACCAGACGCGCCCTCATCGCAGCGTGATGACGTCTACCTCTCGGTTTATGAACATCTTGCTCGTTACGGCCGCTCAGCGACGTGAGGAGGAGGTGCCGCTCCTGATCAGTCGTGGAGCTCCCGTCCTTCCGCCCGGGGGTCGTGGCGAATTTCGATGCTCCTCGAGACACCCCACCAAGGATCGGACGCGGCCTCCTCGGGCCACAGCTCCTCGGCATTGTTCGCGGCGGAGACAAGTGCGGCGCCGTCGACGGTTGTGATGGTCTCCTCGACCCCGCCGCGTGGCCAGGCGGTGCCGACACTGAGCGGGCCCGCCGGAGGGAGAGGCCAGAGCCAGAGGACCATCTGCTCCTGGGCGCCGCTACCGCCGCCTCCGAAGGGAGTGAGCACTGGCCCGTCGGGTTCCGCTCCGGGACTTGGAAACGGCTGGTGGAGTGCGGTCTTGCGCCCGTCGGCGAAGCGGACTCCGATGAGAGGACCGTCGGCCGCGCCCATCGACGTCATAAGCGGGGGCTCGGGCGGTCCGTCAGCCCTCCTGAACGCGCCGGGGCGAAACCAGACCCTGAGCGTGAACAGGGCGCCGGTGGGAAACGCATGGACGTCGGTGAGGACCGCGCACACGTTGGCGTTGCGCATGACGACGACGTGCCAGGGCACCCAGCCGCCGATCCATCCCGGCGGCGGTCCCATCCACGGCATCAGCTCCAGGGGAGGTGGCGGCGTTGGCGGAGGTGGCTGGGGCAAGTCGTCGAAGAACCCGATGGATCCACACTCGCGCGCCGATTCTCCTGTGTCAGTCGTTTTCCCGCCGAGCGGTATGTGCCAATCCTCGCCGGTCATGCACTGCAGTCGGAAGTTGCTATCGAACAGCACCGGCGGATGCCCCGACCCGCGGCGGCTTCGACGCGGCGTTCCGGTTCTCAGCCGCTTCCGTCACGCGGGCGAGCGAGGGCACCCGCTCCTCCCGCGTCGAGGCAAAACCAGCAACAGTGCTTCAGCGGAAGGCTCGGTCTAGTGAAATCGAAGGGCGATCAGGCGTCGTCATCCAAACAATCCGCCGACGACCGATTGGCCAGGCGCGCTCGGACGAACGCGAGGAGGCCCTGCTCCAGCCGCCGCAGGTCGATGTCGGAGCCCCGCAGGACGATGAGCTCGCGGTCCTCCCAGTCAGCTTGTTCGACGCCGGGAAAACCGGAGCAGCGGCTGACGCAGGCCTCAACGAGGTCGCCATGCTCATGCGCGACCTCGTCATCGAAGCTCACGATGACGTCGCCATCGTCCTCGTCGAGTTCAACCGATACCTCGCCTAGGTCCGCCGGGAGTTCCGGGTCTCCCTCGCCGAGTCGCTCTCGCACGAACAGGGGCGCGTTGCTGAACCGACGAACGGAGAGGAACCGTTCGTAGTGGGCCTTGATCTCCTGTGCGTCCAGATCCCGGCCCTGGAGTTCGATGACGCTTGGGACGGGGCGATTGACGCGTCGCACGCGTTCTCGATCCCTGTACGGCGTGGCGACATGGATGAACTCCTCCACCAAGGCGGGGCAGCTCCTGACGAGCGCGTCCTCAAGGGTCACGCGAACGCCCTGCCCTTCAGCCAATGGCGTGACCGCTACCGGGACCACCGGCGACCCCTCGGCTCTCCAGCGGACGACCGCTGTGAGGGCCTCCGCAGCATGCTCGGGGCGAAATCTGGGGCGAAGTACACGGTGGTCACCGGTCGTCAGACGGGTCAGGACATCTTGGGGCGTGCTGAAGACCGATAGG
>DATACM010000304.1:0-5429 GCA_036259055.1 Acidimicrobiales bacterium
CAGGACGTCCGCGAGTACGCCCGCACCCACGGCGTCACCGAGGAGGAGGCCCTGTCCCTCGGCATGGAGGAGAAGGCGGTCGAGTTCGTCACCGGCGGCGCCGAGCTCTACCGCGCCCCCTGACCGCATTGGGTCAGGAAAAGTGGCCGAATCGGAGCGCTGAGCGCGCCAGAGTTCGACGGGACGCCCTTCTCTGAGGGTTCGACTGGACTCTGGCTACGCGAAGTGGCCCAGTTCGGGCGACTTTCCTGACCCAATGCCTCAGGGGCGGGCGATCGCCGGCTCCAGGTAGATCACCCGGGCGGACGGGACGGCGTCGCGCACCGACTGCTCCACCCGGTCGACGGCGGCGCACAGGGCGTCGAACTCAATCCCGCCGTCGAACTCGAGCTTGGCGCCGACCAGCAGCTCGTCGGGCCCCAGGTGCTGGGTGCGGATGTGGACGACCCGCTGGACGCCGTCGCTCGACTCGAGCGTCCGGCGGATGCGCTCGAGGTCGGCCGGCGAGGCCGACTCCCCGATGAGCAGGCTCTTCATCTCGACGACCAGGGTGACGGCGATCACACCGAGCAGCAGGCCGATGGCCACGCTGCCCACCGCGTCGAACCGGGGGTTGCCGGTGAGCTCCGCCAGGCCGACCCCGGCGAGGGCGAGCACCAGGCCGACCAGCGCGCCCAGGTCCTCGAGGAGGACCACCGGCAGCTCGGGGGTCTTGGAGTGGCGGACGAACGACCACCACGACTGGTCGCCCTTGGCCCGGGCGCTCTCGTGGATCGCCGTCCGCATGGAGAACGACTCGAACACGATGGCGATCACGAGGATGACGACCGCCCACGCCGCCGACTCGAGCTCGTGGGGGTGGCGGAGCTTCTTGATCCCCTCGTAGAGGGCGAAGAGCGAGCCCAGGGTGAAGAGGACCAACGCCACGACGAACGACCAGAAGTAGCGCTCCCGCCCGTAGCCGAAGGGATGCTCGGCGCTGGCTGCCCGGCGGGCCCTCGACCCTCCCAGCAGGAGCAGCCCCTGGTTCGAGCTGTCGGCCACGGAGTGGACGCCCTCCGCCAGCATCGAGGCCGCGCCGGTGAAGGCGAAGCCCACGAACTTGGCCACCGCGATGCCGGCGTTGGCCAAGAGGGCGGCGACGATCGCCTTGCGACTCCCCTCCTGCACGGCCGGGGATGCTAACCAGGCGCCCGCAGGAGGTCGCCCACCGCCCGCAGGTCGGCGACGAACGCCTCCATCTCCTGCACCCGCGTGTCCTGCGAGCGCAGGATCGACGAAGGGTGCACGGTGGCGGTGACCACCGATCCGTCCTCCCGCCGGACCAGCTCGCCCCGCTGGCGGCTGACCCGGAAGCTGCGGCCCAGGAGGGCCTGGGCGGCCGTCGCGCCCAGGCAGACGACGACCTCCGGCCGCACGGTGGCGATCTCCGCCTCCAGCCACGGCCGGCAGGCGTCGACGTGCTCCACGCTGGGCTTCTTGTGGATGCGACGCTTGCCCCGCGCCTCCCAACGGAAGTGCTTCACCGCGTTGGTCACGTAGACGTCGTCGCGGGCGATGCCGGCCGCCGCCAGCGCCTCGTCCAGCACTCGCCCTGCGGGGCCGACGAATGGATGACCCTGGCGGTCTTCTTGGTCACCCGGCTGCTCGCCCACGAGCAGCACGCGCGCCCGCACGGGCCCCTCGCCGAACACCGTCTGCGTCCCGAGCTGCCACAGCTCGCATGCCTGGCAGCCCGACGCCGCCTCGCGGAGCTGGTCGATCGTCGGCTCGGGAGGGACCAGCGACGAAGCCGGGGGACCGGTGGCGGTCACGGGCCGCTGGCGGCGGCGAGGAAGCCTTCGCCCGCCAGCAGCTTGCGCTTGGCGTCGCTGCCACCCAGGCCGTAGTTGCCGATGCGCCCGTCGCCCCGCACGACCCGGTGGCAGGGGACGACGAGCGGCACCGGGTTGCGGGCGATGGCCGAGGCGGCCGCCCGCACCGCCCGGGGACGGCCGGCGCACCGGGCCACCCAGCTGTAGCTGCGCACCTCTCCCCGCGGGATGGAGGCGACGGCCCGCAGGACGTCGGCGGCGAAGGGCGAGACCCCCCGCAGGTCGAGGGCGACGCCCTCGACCTCGCCGGTGGCCAGCGCCGCCGCCACCGTCTCCGGGACGGCCGCAGCGCGCTCGACGGGCTGGCCGAGGCGCGCCGCCCAGAAGGCGAGGAAGTCGGCTTCGTCCTCGGTGAGGTCCACCGCGCAGACCCCCTGGTCGGTCCAGGCCACGAAGGCGGGACCGAGGGGCGTGCCGACAGGGGCATAGCTGACGCGTTCGCTCATGGTCTCAGTATCGCTCCCTCCTCCGGGAAGATGGAGCATGGACCTCACGCTGCTCACGGTGGGGCACGGGACCCTGCCCGCCGAGGCGCTCTCCGCCCTCCTGGTGGGCGCGGGCGTGCAGCGGCTGGTCGACGTCCGTACCGCCCCGGGCAGTCGCCGTCACCCCCACGTCGGCAGGGCGCAGATGACCGAGTGGGTGCCCGCGGCCGGGATCGCCTACCGCTGGGAGCCCGACCTGGGCGGGTGGCGGAAGCCCCGTCCGGACTCGCCCAACACCACCCTCAGGCACTCCGGGTTCCGGGGCTATGCCGACCACATGGCGACCCCGAAGTTCGCCGCCGCCCTCGACCGGCTGCTCGCCGAGGCGGCCGAGGCGACGACCGCCGTCCTGTGCTCGGAGACCCTGTGGTGGCGCTGCCACCGCCGCCTCCTCGCCGACGCCGCGGTGCTCACCCGGGCGGCCCAGGTGCTCCACCTCGGTCACGACGGGCGGCTGACGCCGCACCGCCTGACCGAGGGAGCGAGGGCGGAGGGCGGCATCGTCGTCTACGACGGTGGTCAGCTCCGCGCCGGGCTCTGAGACCCTCGACCTACGCTCGCCCCATGAGGGTCGGCATCGACCTGGCCCAGCACCAGCTCGGCTGGGACGAGCTCGTCGCCCGTGCCCGCTTCGCCGAGGAGCTGGCCTTCGACGGCGCATGGGTGTTCGACCACTTCAAGCCGCTCTACGGCGATCCCGGTGGCCCGTGCTTCGAGGCGTACACGCTGCTCGGTGCCCTGGCCGCCGCCACCAGCCGCATCCGCCTCGGGGCTCTGGTCACCGGCGTCACCTACCGCCACCCGTCCCTGCTCGCCACCGAGGCGGTCACCGTCGACCACGTCTCGGGCGGCCGCCTGGAGCTCTCCCTGGGAGCGGCCTGGTACGGGGACGAGCACCGCGAGCTCGGCATCCCCTTCCCGCCGACGGGCGAGCGAGTCGAGCGCCTGGAAGAGGCCCTCCTCGTCGTCAAGGCCCTCCTGACGACGGACGGGGCGACCTTCGACGGCCGCCATTACCAGCTTCGCGACGCCACCTACCGGCCCCGCCCCGTGCAGCAGCCCCACCCGCCGATCTGGGTGGGGGCGGGCGGCGAGCGTCGCACGATCCCCGTCGCCGCCCGCCACGCCGACGTGTGGCACTCGTTCGGGTCGCTGAACGCGCTCCGAAGGAAGGCCCAGGTGCTCGACGACCACGCCCGCCGGGCCGGGCGCGACCCGGCCGAGATCACCCGGGCGACCCATCTCTCGCTGTCGGAGCCCTGGGCCACCGTGCGGGCGACCGCGCTGGGGCTGATGGACGCCGGGTTCACCTACCTGGTCGCCAGCTGGCCGAGGGAGGGCCGCCAGCGGGTCGAGGAGTTCGCCGAGCGCGTCCTGCCCGAGCTGGTCGGGAGCTGAGCGAGCACCCATGGCCACGCTCGTGGCGCCGGGGGTCCTGGAGATCGACACCCTCCTCGGTGGCTGGGAGCGGGTGACGGCCGGCTACCTCATCGAGGGGGCGGCACCGGTGCTGGTCGAGACCGGGAGCCAGACGTCCGTCCCCGCCCTGGTCGGCGCGCTGGGCGAGCTCGGCGTGGGGGCCGACGATCTTGCCGCCGTCGTCGTCACCCACATCCACCTGGACCATGCCGGGGGGGTGGGCGACGTGGCCCGCGCCTTCCCCCGCGCCACCGTCCACGTGCACGAGCAGGGCGCCCGGCACCTCGTCGATCCGACCCGCCTGGTGGCATCCGCCGGGCGGGTCTACGGCGAGCTTCTCGACCGCCTCTACGGGCGCCTCACGCCCACCGAGGCGCACCGGGTGCACGTGCTGGCCGACGGCGAGGAGATCGCGGTGAGCCCGACGCGCGCGCTGACCGCGGTCGACTCCCCCGGCCACGCCAAGCACCACCTGGCCCTGCAGGACTCCGAGAGCGGCCTGCTCTTCACCGGTGACGCCGTCGGGGTGCGCCTGCCCGACGTCGGCGTGCTGCGGCCGGCGACTCCTCCGCCCGACTTCGACCTCGACGCCGCGGTCACGTCGCTGCGCCGCTTCGCCGACCGGCGCCCGACGGCGCTGGCCCTGGCCCACTACGGCGTCGTGCCCGCCGACCCGGCCGAGTTGCTCGACGAGGCCGAGGCCACGATCCGCCGATGGGCGGCGGTGGCCGAGAGCGCCTGGCGGGACGGCGAGGACGTGGCCGCCGCGCTCAGCGACGCCTTCGGCGACGACCTGGCCGGAGCCGACCGAGCCGGGCGGGAGCGGGTGGAGACGCTGAACGGCATCCACTCCAACGCCGCCGGCCTGCGGCGGTGGCTCGAGAAGAGGTCCCAACCGCCGCCGTCCTGAGCGGCTGTATCAGCCACTCCGCCGGGAGACTCCAATCCACGGAAGGGCGACAGACGAACGTGGGGGCATTGCCGCGTACCCCGCGGAGGAGTACAAGTCTCGACATGGCGGACGCGAATCGACAGGAGGACCCAAAGTGGGCTGGCAGGTCATCGACAACTACCTGAAGAGCAAGGGGATCAAGATCGGTCCCCCCCGGCCGGTGCAGACAGACGGCGGGCACCCGGGCGACGGCAAGCATTCGCCGACGAGCTTCCACTACAAGGGGCTGGCCCGCGACTACGGGGACGTGGACAGCGACTGCGGCGCCGTCCTCGACGCCCTGCTTCCGCACAAGCACCTGCTCCTCGAGCTGTACTACGCGCCCCGCGGGTGCTGGCACCCCAAGAACGTGGGCGGGCACCAAGACCACGTGCACGTGGCGATCCGGGGCGACGTCACCTCGTTCCCGGACGGCGGCCACGTCCACACCGCCGGCCCCCCGTTCCCCGGACGGCTGCTCAACGTGGTGACCGACGGTGAGGACGTTCGCACCTGGCAGCAGCAGATGCGGTCCCGGGGCTGGCCCATCACGGTGGACGGCAGCTACGGCCACCAGAGCCGGGAGATCTGCATCAAGTTCCAGCAGGAGAAGGGTCTGACGGCCGACGGGATCGTCGGCGCCCAGACCTGGGACGCCGCCTGGTCGGCGCCCGTCACCTGATCGTCCGGCCGGGGCTCGCCGCGCTCGTCAGAACGCGG
>DATACM010000305.1:0-7440 GCA_036259055.1 Acidimicrobiales bacterium
CGCACGGCGTCGCTGATCGCCGTCCCCAGCGATCCGGGGTGGTCGGGGTCGTCGACCGGCGATGGCTCCACCGACCCGCCCCACGTCTCGATCATCACTCGTCGGTACGGCTTCTGCCGGTACGACGCCCGCACCATGTAGACCTTGCACTCCAGGCCGAACAGGGCGCAGGCGAACGACAGGGCGCTCCCCCACTGCCCGGCCCCCGTCTCGGTCGCCAGCCGGCGAACGCCCTCGGCCTGGTTGTAGAACGCCTGGGCCACCGCGGTGTTGGGCTTGTGGGACCCCGGCGGCGAGACCGACTCGTCCTTGTAGTAGATGCGGGCGGGGGTGCCGAGGGCCGACTCCATGCGCCGAGCGCGGACCAGGGGCGTGGGTCGCCACTGGCGCAGGATGTCGAGCACCTCGCCGGGCACGTCGACCCAAGGGTCGGCGCTCACCTCCTGGGCGATGAGCGCCATCGGGAAGAGCGGCGCCAGGTCGTCGGGCCCCACCGGCTCCCGGGTCGCCGGGTGCAGCGGCGGGTCGAGCGGGGTGGCCAGATGGGGGACGACGTTGAACCACGCCTCGGGGACGCGGTCCGACGGCAGCGTCCAGCGGTTGGCGTCGCTCACGTCGCTCCTCGCAGGCGGCGCACGGCCAGCTCCGGGTCCCGGTCGACCACGAGGGTCTCGCCCACGAGCACGGCGTCGTAGCCGCAGGCGGCCAGGTGGGCCACGTCGACGGCGTCCCGCACGCCCGACTCGGCCACCTTGGCGACGTCGGCGGGGACGCACTCGGCCAGGCGCTCGGCCAACGAGAGGTCGACCGAGAACGTGCGCAGGTCGCGCCGGTTGACGCCGACCAGGTCCGCGCCGGCGGCGAGGGCCCGGTCGAGCTCGGCCTCGGTGTGGACCTCGAACAGGGCCGCCATCCCCAGCTGGCGGGCCAGCTGGGCGAAGCGGGCGAGCTCGCCGTCGTCGAGGGCGGCGACGATGAGCAAGACGGCGTCGGCCCCCATCAACCGGGCGTCGCACACGTCGGCGTCGGAGACGGTGAAGTCCTTGCGCAGGACGGGCAGGCGACAGGCGTCGCGGGCGCGGCCCAGGTCGTCGGCCGACCCGCCGAAGAACTCGGCGTCGGTGAGCACCGACAGAGCCGTCGCTCCCCCGGCCTGGTAGCGGCGGGCCAGATCGGCGGGGTCGAGGTCGGGAGCCAGCGACCCCTTCGACGGCGACCGCCGCTTCACCTCGGCGATCAACGAGATCCCTGCGCTCTCCACCAGAGCGGCGCGGAACGGCCGCGGCGCGGGCGCGGCCGCGGCGCGGGCCAGAAGGTCGTCGAGGGGCCGCTCGTCGGCGGCCGCCGCCGCCCGGTGGGCGGCGAGGATCCCATCGAGGACGGTCGACACGAGGTTCGAGCGTATTGGGTGACGAAAATGGTTGAAAACCGCGCTCTGGGCGGGCCAGGTGCGCGGCGACGGCGGACCATGCGGGCGGGCCGACATGGTCGTCACCGTCCCGTCGTCAGCGCGACGGCAGGGACGCCGCAAAGATGCCGACGATCGCAATCCCCTCCCGGGCACCGGCCGTATAGCTGGTAGCGACCGAGGGGTCGGACGAGACGGACAGGGACCGCTTGGCGGGGGATCGCCGGGCAACATCGTTCGACGACAGGGGGACCAGCCACACGATGACGACGGTGCACAGCGGCCCGACGACACCCTTCGATGCCATCACCGGCGCGGTGCCCCTCGATCCGATCGTCGTGCCTCCGCGAGCGCCCGCCCGACACGACGAAGAGAGCGCCGAGGCGGACGCCGCGGTCGACGCATCGGCCGACCCCGCGGTGCGCGCGAGCGCAGCGTCGTGGTTCCTGCGAGTGGGCCTGGCGTTCGTGTTCACCTACGCCGCGGTGACGAGCCTCGTCGACCCGGCGGCGGCGGCCACCTACTTCCCGGCGCAGCTGCCGGCCGACCTGGTGGTCGACGTCCTGCTCCCGGTCTTCGCCGGCTACGAGATTCTCCTGGCCCTCGTCTTGCTGACCGGCCGCCACACCTACGCGGCCGCCGTGCTGGCGGCGCTGACGCTGGCCGGCATCATCGTCGTCAACGCCGACGCCTTCGGCGTGCTCTTCCGCAACGTCGCCATCGCCTGCGCCGCTCTGGCCCTCGCGGCCGACAGCAGGCGTAGCCGCCGCGTGCCTGCGCGGGCGGTCGAGGGGCGACGGCGAGGGTCGCGCCGCTGACAGCGGCTCCGGCGGCGCCTCCGAGGGCGGCTAGGCGGTGCGGCGGTAGCGGCGCACGGCGAGCGGCGCCGCCACTGCGAGGATCCCGACGATCCACGCCAGCGACGTGAGCACCGGGCGGACGGTTGGGCCTCCGCCCACCAGCGCCCGCACCGCGTCGACCGTGACCGACACGGGCTGGTGCTCAGCGAACGGCTGCAGCCAGCCGGGCATCGTACGCAGGGGGACGAAGGCGGTGGACGCGAACACCAGCGGCGCCATCACGGGGAAGGACGCCGCCTGGGCGGTCTCCGGGTCCCGGACGGCCATGCCCACGGCGGCGAAGATCCACGAGAAGGCGTAGCCGAACAGTACGACGAGAAGCATCCCGGCCACGGTGGCGAACACGTTCGTGTGGACCCTGAACCCGATCAGGAATCCCACGGCGAACATGAGCACGACGACGAAGAGGTTGCGGACCATGTCCGCCGTCGTGCGGCCGGCCAGGACCGCCGACCTGGCCATGGGGAGGGAGCGGAAGCGCTCGATGAGCCCGAGGTTCAGGTCAGTGGCCAGGCCGACCGCAGTCCCGATGGCTCCGAAGACGACCGTCTGGGCGAAGATGCCGGGCATCAGGTAGTCGACGTACGACCCGGGGACGTCCCTGATCGCTCCGCCGAAGACGTAGCGGAACAGCAGCACGAACACGACGGGCTGGATCGTCGAGAACACCACCAGGAGCGGCACGCGCCGGTAGGCGATCAGGTTGCGCCCGGTCACCGCCTTGATGTCGGCGAGGGCGCCGGCGAGGCGGCTCCGGCGGTGGAAGTCCTCGCCGAGAGGGACGGGCAGCGTGGGGGCGATCGCACTCATGCGGCACCTCGGGCGGGGACACGGTTACCGGCACCCGGGCGGGCGCCGGCGTCGGGGGGCTCGGTGGGCTCTCGGGGCTCGGCCTTGTGGCCGGTGAGGGCGAGGAAGACGTCGTCCAGGCTCGGCTCGCGGAGCGCCAGCCGGGTGGGTGCGATGCCGTGGCCGTCGAGGGCCCGCAGCACGGCCATGAGCGTGCGCGTCCCGTCGTCGCCCGACAGCCGGAGCACGTCGCCGTCGCCCTCGGGAGCCAGGCCGTCGAGGCCGGCGAGCAGGGCGTTGGCCCTCTCCGTGGTCGCGGCGTCGGCGAAGGCGACCTCGACGACCGTCGCCCCCAGGTTGGCCTTGAGTTCCGCCGAGGTGCCCTCGGCGATCACCCGTCCCATGTCGATCACCGCGACGCGGTTGGCCAGACGGTCGGCCTCCTCGAGGTACTGGGTGGTCAGCAGCACGGTGGTGCCCTCGGCGACCAGCTCGCGGATCATCTCCCAGAGGTCGTTCCGGCTGTGCGGGTCGAGCCCCGTGGTCGGCTCGTCGAGGAACAGCACCGGGGGACGGTGGACGAGGGCGGCGGCCACGTCGAGGCGCCGGCGCATGCCGCCCGAGTAGGACCGGGCGGGCCGGTCGGCGGCATCACCGAGCCCGAAGCGCTCGAGCAGCTCGCTCGCCCGCCGGCGGGTGACCTCCCGCCGCAACTGGGTGAGGCGGCCGATGAGCTCGAGGTTCTCCCGACCGGTGAGGTTGCCGTCGACCGCCGCGAACTGGCCGGCCAGGCCGATGCGCAGCCGGACGGCGGCCGGCTCCCTCGTGACGTCGTGGCCCAGCACCAGGGCCCGGCCGGAGTCGGGGCGCAGGATCGTCGTCAGGATCCGAACGGCGGTGGTCTTGCCCGCGCCGTTGGGCCCCAGCAGGCCGAAGACGGTGCCGGGATCCACCGCCAGATCGATGCCGTCGATAGCCACGACCGACCCGAACCGCTTGTGGAGATCCTCGACGAGGATGGCAGGTTCGCTCATGGCACCACCTTCGCATGCCCACCTCGAGCTCAGCCGTTCTGGCACGCTCAGAGCGCGAGAGTCGATCACTTTCCTGACCCAAAGCGGACGGGCTCGCTAGCGGCGGGGCTCGGCACACGCCGGCAAGGCCAAGGGCCGGCTCACGCCGGCGATGACGACGGCGACCGCCGGCGGGGCCCCCGCCTGGGTGCAGCGGACGGCGAAGGCGGCGTTACCGGCGCCGTCGGTGACGGCGACGTCGGGCGACTCGAGGGCCAGACCGGCGGTGATCACCAGCTGCACGGGTACCGCCGGCCGGGGGGAGATCCGCAGGGTGCCGTCGCCGTCCACCTGGCCGAGCGCCACCGTGACCACCAGGGCGGCCGGCTGGTCGCGCACCGGCGGGTTGGGCGCGAAGTTCCCGACGATGTGGTCGGGGCCGTGGCGCTCGACGGCGAGCGTGACGTTGGCCGTCTCGTTGGCGGCGAGGAAGAGCAGGAAGGGCTGGAGGGCCACCAGGTCGGGCGGGCGCCACGCCCGCAGGCGGTAGCGACCGCCGTTGATCGCCGTCACCGACCACTGTCCGGCGGCGTCCGCCTGGATCCTCGTCCCGTCCACCTTGTCCCCGAACAGCCGCTCGACCTGCACGGTCGCCCCGGGGACAGGCCCCTCGGGGCCGTTGACCACCCCCGTCAGCCGGGCGTTCCCCGGGCCGAGGGCGCTCGAGAGCGTCGTCGTGGTCCGGGTCACGGGGGGCGCGGTGACGACGGTCGTGGGCGCCACGGCGGTCGTCTCGGGCGCCGCGGTGGAGGGCGCGGCGACGGTCGTGGCAGGCCCGGCCGAGTCGGAGCCCGATCCTCCCGGGCAGGCGGCGGCGAGCAGCGCCAGGACGAGCACCGCCAGCCCGGAGCGGCCGCTGCGCCGGCGCCGGGGCACCGCTCAGGACACCAGGGGCAGGTCTTCGACCCGCGCCGGGGCGGAGCCTCCGTCCCACACGAGGGTCACGTCGGCCGGGGGCGACACGGCCCGGCCCACGTAGGCCAGGGCGACCGGCGCACGCCGGTCGAGGGACTCGGCCACGCTGGTGAGGGTGCCGACGTCACGGCCCTCCGCCCGCACGACTGCTCCTGGCGGAGGCAGGATGTTCGTCGCCACGACCACGCCCCGCAGGCGGCGCGGCACGTTGCCGCCCCGCGAGTCGATGCGGGCCACCAGCTCCTGGCCGGTGTAACAGCCCTTGGTGAAGCTCACCGACTGCTCGACCACCCCCGCCTCGGCGGGGATCGTGCGCTCGTCGAGCTCACTGCCCATGGCCGGGGTCCCCGCCTCGATGCGCACCGCCTCGTAGGCGTCCAGGGCACACCGGCGCACGCCGTCGGGCGCCGACGGCGCCTCGCCGAGGAGGTCGACGCCGGGGAGGCCGGGCCAGTCGGCCACCGCCGCCAGCCCCTTTCCTCCGCCGGCCACCTCGTGCGCCTTGGGGCCCCGCACGGCCACGCACCGCCACTCGAGGGGGGCGATGTCGCACTTCACCCGTAGCTTGTAGCGCTCGAGCCGCTCGACCACGGCGGCGCCCCAGCCGCCGTCGGTGTCGAGCAGGAACGACTCGTCGTCCTCCCTGAGCACCCGCAGCAGGGCGACCACCTTGCCTTGGGGCTGGAGCAGCAGCGACCAGGCCGACCCGCCCACCGGCAGGTTCACGTCCTGGGACAGTTGGCCCTGCAGGAAGGAGAAGGCATCAGGGCCGGCCACCCGCAGCACGTCACGGGGGAGGTCGACCGCCCCTGCCTCCCGGCGCAGGGCGAGATAGTCCGACGTGATGTCGGGGGGAGCGGTCATACGAGCGGCACCCCGGCGGCGGCCCGCATGCGGCGGGCGGCGGGGACGGCGGCGAGGAGGGCGGCCGCCTTGTTCCGGCACTCCTCGTCCTCCGCTTCGGGGTCGCTGTCGGCCACGATCCCCGCCCCCGCCTGCACCGACGCCCGCCCGTCGGGCGTGACCAGCATCGTGCGGATGGTGATCGCCGTGTCGAGGTTGCCCGAGAAGTCGAAGTAGCCGACCACCCCGGCGTACGGGCCCCGCTTGGTGGGCTCGAGCTCGTCGATGATCTGCATGGCCCTGACCTTGGGAGCACCCGACACCGTGCCCGCCGGCAGCGTCGCCCGCAGCACGTCGATCGGCCCCCGGCCCGGTTGCAGGAGGCCGGAGACCTGCGACGTGAGGTGCATGACGTGGCTGTAGCGCTCGAGCGTCATCAGCTCGTCGACGGTCTCGGTGCCGAAGCGCACCACCCGACCGACGTCGTTGCGGGCCAGGTCGACCAGCATCACGTGCTCGGCCAGCTCCTTGGGGTGCTCCGACAGCTCGCCGGCCAACCGCCGGTCCTCCTCGTCGGTGCGGCCGCGGGGGCGGGTGCCGGCGATGGGCCGGGAGACCACCCGTTGCTCGCGCAGCTGCACCATGGGCTCCGGCGACGACCCCACGACGGTGACCGCCGGGTGACGCAGGAAGTACATGTACGGGCTGGGGTTGACCTGGCGCAGGACCCGGTAGACGTCGAAGGGGTCGGCGCCCAGGTCGAGGTCGAAGCGCTGCGAGAGCACCACCTGGAAGATGTCGCCGGCGAAGATGTGCTCCTTGGCCACCGCCACCGCATCGCGGTAGGCGCGGGGGCCGACGGTGGAGCGCACCTCGGGCAGCGGGTCGCCCGGCGACGGGGGCGCTACCGCGACGTACTCGAGGGGCCGGCCGAGGTCGGCGGCGAGCCCGTCGACGCGCTCGCCGGCCCGCTCGTAGGCGGCGTCGAGCTCGGCGGCCGTGGTGCCCTCGGGGACGACCGCGTTGTCGATCAGGTACACGCGCTGGCGCCAATGGTCGAAGGCGGCGATCTGCCCGATCACCGACAGCACCGCATCGGGATGGCCCTGGTCGTCGGGGGGCACGTCCGGCAGCCGCTCGACCTCGCGCACGACGTCGTAGCCGACGTAGCCCACCACGCCGCCGTGCAGCGGTGGGAGGTCGGCCGTCGCCGGAGACCGGTAGACCCCCAGCAGCGCCTCCACCGCCGCCAGCACGCCCCGGTCGAGGGGTACGCCGGGCGGCGGGCGGCCCACGCCGGCAACCCGGCCTCCCTGCGCCACGAGGACCGTCGAGGGCTCACGGCCGACGAAGGAGAACCGGCCCCACCGGTCGCCGTGCTCCACCGACTCGAGAAGGAACCCGGCCCCGTCGCCGGCCAGCTTCAGGAAGGCGGAGACGGGCGTCTCCAGGTCGGCCACCAGCTCCCGCCACACGGGGACCACGGTGTGGTCGGCGGCCAGGCGGTGGAACTCCTCCCTAGTGGGCCGCAGCACCTCGGTGACCGCTCCCG
>DATACM010000306.1:0-1853 GCA_036259055.1 Acidimicrobiales bacterium
GATCCTCCCTTCGCCCACCAGCGTGGGCAACGGGCTTCTCTTCACAGGTGGACCGATTTCAGGGGGTCAGGCCACTTCAGCTGGGCCCCACGGATGAGTCGCACATCATCCGCACGATCGAGTACTGGAACATCGAGCGGCGCCGCTATCCCCAGTACGACCACGTGGGCGTCATCGTTGCGGAGCAGATCACCGCTCGATTCTTCGACGTCATCAGTCTCTTCAACGGCTTCATTCCGCTCATCGCCATCCAGTTGAACGCGGTCGAGGTGGAGGGCGTGATCACTCTCGTCTTCACGACGGTTCTCGATCGACTCGTCCTCGGGATCGAAGAGGAGGAGGAACGGGATGAACCTCGAGACCGCGCATACTGGGAGGCGAAGGCCTCGAAGGCAACTCTCAAGCTGACCGACGAGCTCCACGAACTGATCCGCGAAGTGTGACGGGGCCCCCGGATAGTGGTCCACCAGTTGTGAGAGTTCGACAGCCCAGGATCTGGGCATGGAGGACTCATCACGATGAAGAGACACCGGCACACCCCCGAGCAGGCGGTCCGCAAGCTGCGGGAGGGCGAGCGGCTGCTCAACGAGGGCACCGACCTCACCGAGGTGCTCCGCCACCTGGAGGTCTCGGAGGCGACCTGGAACCGCTGGCGCTCCCAATACGGCGGCATGAAGGCGACGGAGGCCAAGCGCCTGCGTGCGCTCGAGGTGGAGAACGCCCGGCTCAAGAAGCTCCTGGCCGAAGCGGAGCTCGACAAGGCGATGCTCAAGGAGCTGGCCGAGGGAAACTTCTGACCCCGGAGCGCCGGCGCAGGGCCGTGGTGGCCCTGTGCGAGCGCTTCGGGGTCTCCGAACGCCGGGCCTGTCGGGTCACCGGGCAGTACCGCTCCACCCAGCGCCGTTCCCCTCGCCCTCGTCCCGCCGAGGAGGACAAGTTGCGCCGCCGTCTGCGGGCCATCGCCCGCCGCCATCCCCGCTGGGGCTGGAAGATGGCTCACCGCCTCCTGCGCCGGGAGGGCTTCGTGGTCAACCGCAAGCGCATCCGCCGCCTATGGCGGGAGGAGGGGCTGCGTCGGCCCCCTCAGTGCCACAAGCGCCGCCGCATCCGTCCTGACCGCCCCGAGCGCCTGGTGGCCACCCACCCCAACCACGTGTGGGCCCTCGACTTCCAGTTCGACGAGACCGCCGACCAGAGGAGGCTCAAGCTTCTGAACATCGTCGACGAGTACACCCGCGAGGCGCTGGCCATGCGGGTGGGTCGCACCTGCACGGCCGATGACGTCGTGGCCACCATCGAGGCGCTGGTGGCCGAGCGGGGGGCGCCCGGACACCTGCGCATGGACAACGGGCCCGAGCTGGTGGCCTGGGCCCTGCGGGACTGGTGCCGGCTGGCGGGAACGCACACCTCCTACATCGAGCCCGCCTCGCCGTGGCAGACACCGTGGGTGGAGTCGTTCAACGGCCGGGCCCGCGACGAGCTGCTCAACGTCGAGGAGTTCGGCTCGGTCACCGAGGCCGCCGTCATCGTCGAGGGGTGGCGGCACGAGTACAACACCTACCGTCCCCACTCCGCCCTGGGTAACCTCACTCCGTCCGAGTACCGGACGCGATGGGTCGCCGAGCACCAAAACGCCGGCACCCCTGACCCATCCCCGCCTCTTCAAACGGCTCTATGGCCGTCCTAGAGGCCGGTTCCAACCCCATGGACCACTCTCACAGCAGGTGGACCAGTTCCCGGGGCCCCCTCAGAGGACGACGCCGACGACAGCCGTGAGGCAGACGAGCATCACGGTGACGCTTATGACCCAGGCACGGTCAAGCATGCACCGACCCTCTGGCCTTGCCGCGATC
>DATACM010000307.1:0-2090 GCA_036259055.1 Acidimicrobiales bacterium
CACCCGGTGGAGCACCACCTTCTCGGGCGCCACCGAGGGCGGCGCGGTGGTCGACGACTGGTTCGACCCCGCCACCGGCCTGGTCCTGCGGGAGGAGCGCCACATCGGGCTCAAGGTGGGCTCCCCGTTCGTCGGCCGCCTGACCTACGCCGACAACTCCACTTACGAGCTGCTGTCGACAACGCCGGACCGGTGACCCCCCACTCGAACCGGCGGTGAAAAAGGGCGCTGGGACGCCACAATCCACCGCCGGTTCGGCGAGACAGCGACCTGGCGGCCCTTCCAGGCGACGGTCGAGGCAGTTCGGGCCCGCCAGAGGCTCTCCAGGTACAGCCCAGCGAGGATGATTCGAGCGAGGGGAGCGGCGAGGCCGTAGACGGGGCGCTGGCCGGCGACCGCCCGGCCCCCGGCGCTGACCACCATGGCCGCCCACGGACGGCGGGTGGCCACCGGCAGCAACAGGGCGGCCAGGTGGGGGAGGGGCCGGGGATGGAGGCCGGCCTGGTTCTTGACCAGACCGGCCCGGATCTCACCCAGGCCGTGGTACATGCGGGCCCGCATGAGGCGGGGCGCGAGGCGGGCGTCGTGGCCACCCAGGGCGACGGCGAGGGCCCGGTCCTCGACCACCGAGCCCCGGACATCGGGATGCCCGTGCCCGCCGATCGCCTCGTAGCTCTGGCGGCGGACGAGGAAGCACTGCCCGCTGGCGAACCCGGGCGGCAACCCCTCCTGCACGAGGGCCAGGCCCAGCTCCGGCAGCAGCACGCGCTCCCAGAAGGACTCGCAGACCAGCCCGCCGGCGATGCTGGTCGAGGTCGACCGGGTGGCGGCGGCCATCGTGGCCAGGGCCGACGGCTCGAGGATGACGTCGGCGTCGACGAAGGCCAGCCACTCGGTGCTCGCGCCATGGGCGCCCACCGCGCAGGCCCGGGGCTTGCCCAGCCATCCCGGCGGTGGCTCGTCGTCGAGGCGCACGACGGTCGCCCCCGCGGCGGCGGCCCGTTCGGCGGTTCCGTCGGTCGAGTGGTCGTCGACCACCACCACCTCGGTGACCTGGGGAACCAGGCTGGCCACGCACGCGGCGATCCCGGCCGCCTCGTTGCGGGCGGGCACCACCGCTCGCAGGTCGATGCGGGGGGCGTGCGGGTCGGGCCCGAGGAACCGCCGGGCGGCCAACCCCATCCGGGCCAGGCCGACCAGGTTGGCCAGCGTCGCCGGGCTCAGCCGCGCCCGCATCCGCCCGCGCGGGAGGATCGGTGGATGGACGCGGGCCGCAGCGGGGAAGAGCACCTCCGCGACTGGGCCGGTCTGCACCGGACCGAGCCGCCCAAGGGGTTCGTCGCCTGGTGGCTCAGGGGCGCCGCCGCAGTGGCCCGGCCACTGGCCCGGGCGGGGGTGTCGCCGAACGCCCTCACCGTCGCCTCGATGCTGGCGGCGGTGGCGGCGGTCGGGATCGCGCTCGCTCCCGAGCCCGCCGGCCCGGCGCTGGCGTGCGTCGCCGTCGTGGCGTCCGGCGTGCTCGACCTGCTCGACGGGGCGGTGGCCGTGCAGGCGGGACGGGCGACCCGGGTCGGCTTTCTGCTGGACTCCGCCCTCGACCGGCTCTCCGATGCCGCCTTCGCCGCCGCCCTCGTCATCGTCGCCGGCGAAGGGGAGTGGGTGGCAGTCGCGGCGGTGGCCGCCGCCTGGTGGCTCGAGTACATACGGGCCCGGGCCGGGCTCGCCGAGTGGGGGCCCGACCGAGGGCCGCCGGCGGTCGAGCGGCAGGTCATCACCCCGGGGGAGCGGCCCACCCGCATCATCCTCACGGCCGTCGGCCTGGGCCTTCCCCCTCTGGCCCTGGCTGCCCTGTGGGGCCAGGTGGTCATCGTGGGGGGGTCGGCGCTGTTCCTCCTGCTCCACTCGCTTGCACGGCTGCACCGGCGCGACGCTGCCCCGCCCGCTCCCACAGGATGATCGGAAGGGTGACCAGGGCGAACCCGAAGAAGTAGTCCTCCACCGGGATGTCGAACGGCACCCGCCAGTCGGTGATGTGGTCGGAGTTGTAGAGGACGATCGGCGCCGACAGCTTGGTGAGCCAGCCGTCCACG